>NZ_CP096565.1 GCF_023221595.1 Rhodococcus qingshengii JCM 15477 | reverse complement strand
AGTACTAGCCGGACTTCAGTGCTGGAATGATCCGTTGGTAGCCCGAACTGGCAGTCCTAGTTAGTAGGTCGACGATGCGGGCATCTTTACCGATCAGCACTCGAGGTCGGCGCCGTTCCACACCGCGCAAAATCGTTTTGGCAGCGGCCGCTGGATCCGTTCTCGCGATGGAACCCTCGAAGGATTCGACGACTTCCGAATGGTCGAGAGTTGTCGCCACACGCGCTGTACGTGCAATTGAAGTCTTGATTCCTCCGGGAAACACACAAATCACAGCTATTTGCCGGTGATGAAGAAGCATCTCCTGGCGGAGCGACTCGGTGAAGCCGCGGACCGCGAACTTCGCGGAGTTGTAGGCCGAGTAACCAGGCGCGGCCATGAGACCGAAGGCCGATGAGATGTTGACGATGGACCCACGATCCGACGCAATAATGTACGGCAAGAAGGCTTTCGACCCATTAACTACGCCCCAGAAGTCGACATTCATCACGTGCTCGATGTCTGCGTAGTCGGAATCCTCCACGGTTCCGGAATACAGAACGCCAGCGTTATTGAAGATCGCATCAACATGCCCGAACTGGGCGAGCGTTGCCGCGGCACACTCCCCCATCGCTTCTCGGTCCGTGACATCCGTCGCCGAGATCATCACCGAGTCGGCGCTGATTCCAGTCAGCTCGACCGTTTCCTCTAGGCCACCTTGGTCGACGTCGATTAGTGCGAGCTTTGCGCCTTGGGCGGCCAGTTGGATGCTTAGTTGCCGCCCGATTCCCGCTCCGGCGCCGGTAACGACTACAACGCGTCCTATGAAATACCCCATGCCGTAAGTATTCCTCGTGAGAACGGCGGTTTCGCGGAACGGGCTTAGTTGGGTGGGTGCGCAAAATTGACTCATGCTGACGTTGCTCGATTGAAATGTCGAGTGAGAGGTGCGACCTACGTGCGACCTACGTGCGGGCCGCCAGGTGCGGTCGAACGGGTGACGTAGTCGTCGAGCCGTGGCGTTCTCCGCCTCACGTCCAGGCATTTTGCGCCATTGCGTCGAACTGAAGAAATGCCAGCATTACTGTCAATAGCAGTAGAGAGTTGAGGGCGAGATCCGGGAACCTGTAATCCCAGTAACACCAGCAATACCAGTAATGCCGTCAATGTTGGTGTGGCAGTCTCGGCTTGTTTCGATTCTCCGCGAACCCCGCCTGCCGTAATGACAGTAATACTGCTATTGGAAACATGCAGTTCACGGTGCTGCCACGGCGAACTGTGCGTAATGCCAGCATTGCTGCCATTACTGGTTTTGAGGCCAGATGTGTTGCTACGACCTGACCGATGGCCGATAGCAGCAATACTGGCATTATGCGAGAACGGCGGTTTCGCGGAACGGGCTTAGTTGGGTGGGTGCGCAAAATTGACTCATGCTGACGTTGCTCGATTGAAATGTCGAGTGAGAGGTGCGACCTACGTGCGACCTACGTGCGGGCCGCCAGGTGCGGTCGAACGGGTGACGTAGTCGTCGAGCCGTGGCGTTCTCCGCCTCACGTCCAGGCATTTTGCGCCATTGCGTCGAACTGAAGAAATGCCAGCATTACTGTCAATAGCAGTAGAGAGTTGAGGGCGAGATCCGGGAACCTGTAATCCCAGTAACACCAGCAATACCAGTAATGCCGTCAATGTTGGTGTGGCAGTCTCGGCTTGTTTCGATTCTCCGCGAACCCCGCCTGCCGTAATGACAGTAATACTGCTATTGGAAACATGCAGTTCACGGTGCTGCCACGGCGAACTGTGCGTAATGCCAGCATTGCTGCCATTACTGGTTTTGAGGCCAGATGTGTTGCTACGACCTGACCGATGGCCGATAGCAGCAATACTGGCATTACTGCTATTGATTGCATTGCTGGCGATGGCGTGGAATGCTGGTAATGCCGTCATATGTGCCAGCGCTGTCGAGGGAGAGCAATGCAGACCGACTTTCACGAAACACGCAAAAGGGTGATCGCCGTAATCAACGGCAAGGGTGGTGTCCTAAAGACGACCCTGACAGCTAACGTCGGTGGAGAACTGGCAGCGTCGGGGCAGAAAATTCTGCTCGTCGACCTCGATCCTCAGGGGAACCTCGCCGAAGACCTCGGGTACACCAGTGAAACCGGCGATGACCAGGGAAGGTCGCTTGCTAGCGCAATCGCTTTCGGCGGTGACGCAAAACCCATCGAAAATGTTCGCGCTAATCTCGATGTTCTCCCTGGGGGAGTTCACCTCGAACAAGCAACAGCAGCGCTTGCCGCTATGGCATCCAAAGATCCCGATGGCGCAAAACTTGCCCTCGCGAGGGTCCTTGCTCCAATGGCGCCCGCATACGACATGATCCTCATCGACTGCCCCCCGGGCGACGAAACCTTGCAGACAGCAGCGCTAGCCGCCGCAAAATGGGCATTCGTGCCAGTCAAATCCGATGCGTCCAGCCGAAAAGGGATGGCAGCCGTTGCACTACGCATCGACGCTGTCGCTGCAATCAACCCCGACCTCGACCTACTGGGCGTCGTTCTCGTAGCCGTCGGTACATCAGCGAAAACCGTGCTCAAGCAAGCCAGGTCTGCAATTGCAGAGGCGTTCGGCAACGACGACGTCGTTTTCACTGCCACCGTCCGTCACTCAGAAGCGACAGCCCAAGCAACACGCGAGCGAGGCATGCTCGCAGCCGAACTCGACGCAGTCGTCCGAAGCGGCCCGAAATGGTACGACGTCATCAAAGGCAACGCCGAGCCTCAGACTCTCGCACCGAAATCGTCCAAATCCGTTGCAGACGACCTCTTTGCAGTTGCGCAAGAAGTTGTCACCCGCGTTGCAACAGCGGAAAGAGAGGAAGCACGGGTATGAATGACCGGCCCGAACGAAAGCTCACGGCGCTACCTCCGCGGAACGTGACTGGTGACCTGTCTCGAATGCAGAGGTCCAACCGCACGGCCGCACAGGTCCCGCCGCCTCCACAGCCCACGCCGACAGCTGTGGAAAAGCCCAAGCCCAAACGTATTACGGTCTACGTCGATCAAGCCGTATTCAGTCGCGCCCGAGGTGCTTACCGAAACACCAGCCACCTTGAGGACGACAAATCCTGGTCGCAATTCGTAGAGAAAGCACTAGCGGCAGAGGCAGAACGCCGGGAAACCGCGCACAACAGCGGAAACCAGTACGAAGCAGAGACTGGCGCACTTCCCAGCGGGCGCCCCATCTCAGACGACTGACCCACACATCGAAGGAGCCTCGCCGGTTGCACCCGACGAGGCTCCAGACCGGGAAACCCCTGGAAGGAAAGAACCCAGTCATGACCGACTTTAGCCTTCGGGCAGCTCGTATTCAGCTAGGCGCATTGCTTGCTGCACTCGCACTCGCGATCGTCATTGCGCTCGGTATCACCACCGGCGCATTCGTACTTTCCTTCGCCGTGCAACGCGACCTCGCGCGGCAAGCACTGATCCCCGAACACCTGACCTGGATCTTCCCAGCGATCGTCGACAGCGCCATCCTCGGCGCCACCATCGCCATCGTCATCATCAGCAAGCTCAACATGAACAAGCGCGACAGGGGCTTCTACATCGCACTCGACGTCAGCGTCGTCGTGATCAGCATTCTCGGAAACGCCTACCACGCCTATCACGCAGCAATCGCCGCGCAGGAGTCGATCGATGGTGGGGGAGACCTTGGGTTCATTCCACTCGCGCCCGCTATTGCAGCGGCCATAGCGATCATTCCGCCGGCCCTGGTCTTGGCTTTCACGCACGGAATCACAATTCTGGTGAAGGCAGTCGGAATGGCGTACGCCGCTTACCGTGCGATCGTCGAAAGTGCCACCGACAGTGAGGATGCAACGAGTATTGCATCTGACCTCACCGTAGGCCGGGGACCGATCCGCGTCCCTCAGCCCCGCGAGAAGATCGCCCACAATATTGCGGAGCAGGAGGACGACGATCTAGACGTAGACGCCAAAGCGGTGGATGCGAAGGCCGGCAACGAGGACGCTTTTGCGGACTTTGCGGAGCCGTTTTTCGTGGACGAAATGACGAATGAAGGCCTCGACGACATCCTCGATCCCCAAGACGCCGCTACGGAGTTCCCAGACCGCCGCGCCGTCGAAGAAGCACAGGCCGACACGGATGCCGACATAGACGACCTCATGTCTTTCATCGCCCGGTCGAATCTCGCGAAGAACGTCAAAGACACAGCGGTCCGCAAGCTGACAAACCCGAACCTCACGTGGGAAACCATCGCTCTGGAATCGAAGCCGCCTGTCGCGACATCGACCGCATGGCGCCGGTACGAGAAGTTCGATGCCGCAGCTCGAGAAGCAGGCTTCGACAGTCCACCATTGCCCGACCTGCGAGCCGCCGAGAACCCGATGCGCAGCGAACTCGCCACCGTTTGACCCACACCCACCAATAAAGGGGTGGCCCTGGCGGTGCTGTAACACCGTCAGGGCCGATGACCACAGAAAGCACCTGTGACCATGAACAATCATACCGACCGCTCCGAAGGCATCGACCACGGCAAAACCGGCCGACCACCTATGCAGCCACGAGCGAAAATCACCCGAGAAGCGATCCTCGAGGTGTCCGCCACCCTCTTCAGTCGAACCGGGTATGCGGGCACCAGCATCAATGACATCTTGGCGATCTCTGAGACCACCAAAGGTGCGATGTACTTCCACTTCTCGAAGAAGGAATCCATCGCGAGCGAGATGCTCTGCCGCTGGTCCGCCGCAGTCTCCGAGACAGTGGGGAAGGCCGCAGCGACAGGTCAACCCGCCGATCGGCAAGTGATCATGATCTACCGGGACCTCGCCCGCCGCACCCAAACAGAAGCGATCACCCGAGCTGGACTCACCCTGTCCGTCGACAAGTCGCTCAGTGATGCGTGTGCCACCTACGAATCGTGGACCGACGCGATCACACCGATCGTCATAGACGCGATCCGTTCCGGCGCCCTCGACTGCGCGGAAAGCATGTCCAGGCTCGCAGACACTCTCTGCGCCGGATTCGTCGGCGCAGTGCAGGTTGCAGCTAGCCTCGACGAGAACCACACCATCACCAAACGAGTCGACGATCTGCTGCTGATGTGGCGCGGAACCGACCCGGCCGCCGTCCGTATGGTCGAAGGAGCATCCCTGTGAACAGCCCCAACGAACCGGCACACACCACGGAAAGCACTTCCGCCACGCCAACCCGCCCCCGGATCGGGCGCATCCCCGGCAGCAAGAACTCGGCAATGCAGGACCGTGCAGTGCGGACACGAGAAGCGATCATCGCCGTCGCGGCACGGCATTTCGACACCGACGGATACGGCCACACCAGCATCAACACCATCAGCGGTACCGGAAAATTCGCCAAAGGCGCTATGTACTACCACTTCCCATCCAAAGAAGCGATGGCCGAACACCTCATCTCGGACTGGAACCACACCCTCGACGAAACCATCAGCGAAGCACTGGCGGCCGGTTCGAGCAGCACAGCAGGGGAGAAGCTGGCAGCGATCTTTATCTCGCTCGCACAGCACATCGGCGAAGACACCAACCTCCGCGCCGGCATGAAACTCACCCTCGAACCCACCATCAACAACGGCGCAGCATTCGCACACTGGGTCGACGCCATCAGCGACATCATCGAACCCGCCATCACCGCAGGCGAACTCACCGACACCCCCACCACACCCCGACTCGCATGGAACCTCTGCGCCGGCACCCTCGGAGCCGCCCACGCATCCGCAACCTTGCGAGAGGACATCGACCTCGCAACCCGCATCGCAGACGCGGTAACAGCGCAGCTGCGCAACGCACTCATGCCTGCATGACAAAATCTCGTTCGACAGAATCCGATGCGGGCCAATCGAGAGCAACTCAGGCAACGATCGGATCAACCCTTCATCCGTCCGGAGCTATGGGACTGAAGCGAGATGCCCCGGCCAGTGGAGGCCGGGGCATCTTCGCTACCGAACCGGGCTACTTTCCCGGCCCTTCCCTGAGCCCCTGGCCAATGAGGGCGAAGAAGGCGCACTCAACCAACCAAAGCCCCGTCTGCCCCTGATAGGGCAGATCTGCTACCCCATAACTCTCGGCAACAGATCGATTGGGGTCGAAGGCATCTCGCATGATCTGACGAGCGAGTAGCAACTCTGCCTCCGCGATCTGGCCGTCTGGCAGCCCCGGATCCAGGTTGGTCAAAAACGCCCAGTCCACCTGCCCATACAGATTGGGAAAAGACTGACGTATCAACTTGGAAGCCGTCTTGGCGATGTGCTGCGACAGATCCTCGGCGAGGCCGAGTTGTGCGAACACAAAAGCAGTTTCGGCGTCACCAAAGAAGTCCTGCAAACCGAAAACGACTGTCGGATCGAGCAAATGCCGCTCAAGTATCTCGTCAACATTGGCGTGAATTTGCAACGGGTTGAGTACCAAGGACTGTCCGTCGGTGACCGAGGCCTCCCGGTAGTCCGGATCAATAAAACGCGGTAAACCCTTATCTCCGAATGACATAGCTGAACCCCCACCTTGCGGAAAAATAGAACCGTCACCCAATCTACCTAATTGTGAACGTATTTGGGTGGAGTGCGGACAAGGCCGATGTCAAGCAGTTTCCGAAGCCCTACGATCGTGGTCATTGCGCTCAATTCGGGCAAGCTGAATATTCGAATACAGTGCCGAACGCTTCAAACCCGTGTTCTTGCAAAGAGTTTCGATTTTGAACTGTCCGGTTTCGTGCACCTGCAACAGGTACGCACGCTCTTCCGGCGTGAGCTTATGTTGACGGCCTTTCATCTTGCCGGCCGCGGCAGCCGCTGCCACTGCGTCCCTGGTCCGACTTCGGATCAGGTCTGACTCGAATTCGGCCATCAGCCCGAGCACTCCGATGAACATTTTGCCCATCGGATCCGACGGGTCGTAGATCTTCCCGTCGATCGACAACGCAACACCCTTGTCCGCCAGTCGCCCCACCGTTTCGTGGAGATCCTTCGCGGACCGGGAGAGCCGGTCGAGTTTGGTCACGCAAAAGACGTCGCCTTCGCGGGCCGCGTTGATCGCATTGTCGAGCCCGGGCCGTCGAGTCTGCCGGCCACTGATTCCGTGATCGACGTAGACCCGGTCTCGGTCGACTCCCTCCTTGGCGAGAAGCTCGACCTGAATCGACGAATCTTGAGCCGCCGTACTGACCCGTGCGTAGCCGATCTTCATTCCACTCCCGATCGTCACCGTTCACGATGTCCCGCACACAAACTGTCCGTTAGAAACTATGCCATACCGGATTTTTTCAACGGACAACAAAATGGACGGAAGGCGCTGAAATTTCCCCAGGTGAATGTCAGTTTCAGAAGACGGCTGCACGATGTCAGAAGTGCACTGCAGTGCAGCTCCGAGTTCTTGAGCACACGTCCGGCCTTATCCAGTGAGCGCTGCGATCCCTGACTGGATAGCGCATTGATGGTCAAATTTCGCATCAAGTTTTACTGGCCGTCGGTGAGCTGCGGGTCTAGCGTCGCGGCCGGCCGTGGACGGCTGTTGTCGCGCGAAGTGCTCGATCGGACACTTGCGGCATGGGCGGCGAGAAAGTTGTCGACGATTTGGATGCAGTCGTCGGCGTGGATGTGGCGCAGTCCTGTGAGGCGAGCGAACACTATCGGTCCGAGGAGCTGAATGAGGGCGAAGGTGGTGTCGATCTCGCCGAGCACAGTGCGGGCGTCAGGGGCCGTCAGGATCTGATCCAGGGACCTGCGGTATTGCTCTATGACACGGGCCCGAAGCGAGACCACCGCGCCAGGATCGAGATCGCGCCGGCTGGCGTCGCCGCTGTTGACGGGTCCCATTGCCAGCCAGGCCAGCGTGGTCATCTGCACCGGAGCTTGGTCGATGAGGTCGGCCTGGGTGGTGAGCACCGAAATCAGACGTTCGCGTAGCGGACCGGTATCGATATCGGTGTCGACTGGGGGTAGTAGTCGCTCGAAGGTTGCAGCGAGCAGGTCAGTGGTACTTCCGAAGTGTCGGTACAGAGTGGCACGTGCAACCTTCGACATGCGGGTGACCGCCTCCACGGTGACCGCCTCGACGCCGCCGGTGGCTAGCAGCTGGCCCGCCGCTTCGAGTAACCGGTTACGTGAGCGCGCCAGCCGGGGGTCGGCCGGGCCCTCGGCCGCAACGAGAGGGTCGACCATGAACGGGCTCCGCTCCATTTTGACTGACAAAACATGTCCTAGCATGACCATTCTGTCACACCCGCAAAGTTATGATACTAATAGTCTCGCACCGAGACGATCAGTCTCAAACTGGGAGGCTGGCCGTTGAACGAACGTAGATCCGACTCTGCCAGCGTCGCTCGATGGAGCGGTGCCCAGTGGTGGATGTTGATTGTGTCGTGCATGGCAGTCGCGTTGGTGGTGGCCGCAATGGCGGCATTGTATTCAGCGTTGCCACAGATCGCGGTCGCGACAAGGGCGACGCAAGCTCAACTGACCTGGATAGTCGACGGTTATACGCTGGTATTGGCGTGCTTCGTTCTGCCTGCCGGTGCGATCGGTGACCGGTACGGTCGCCGGGGGGTGCTCGTGGCGGGGTTGGCGTTGTTCGCTTTCGCGTCGGCATTGCCCTTGTTTCTCGCCGACCCGGCGTGGCTGATCGCTGCTCGCGCGTTGGCTGGGGCGGGTGCGGCGCTGGTCATGCCCTCGACGCTGTCGATACTGACCGCGGGATTTCCACCGGCGCATCGCGGTCGCGCTGTAGGTGTGTGGGCCGGGGTTGCTGGATCCGGGGCGGTCCTGGGCATCCTCGGGGCTGGAGTGCTGCTCGAGCAGTGGTCGTGGACCTCGGTGTTCGTCGGGTTGACCGTCGCCGGAGCGGTTCTGGCCGGGTTGGCATGCAGTATCGCGGAGTCCCGCCAGCAGGAGCATCCACCGGTCGATTGGGTGGGCGCGGTGACCGTAGTTGTCGCGGTCGGGGCGATCGTCTTCGCTGTGATCGAGGTTCCGGCCCGTGGCTGGTCGGATTCGCTCGTCGCCATCAGCACTGCGGTGGGCTTGTTTGCGGTTGTGGTGTTCGTCGTCGTAGAACTACGTTCCTCGGCACCCCTACTCGATGTCCGGTTGTTCGCCCGCCGTGGTTTCGGTGCCGGCGCGCTGTCTGTCTGTATCCAATTTCTGGTGACCTTCGGGGTGTTCTTGTTGTTGGTGCAGTATCTGCAGTTGATTCTCGGTTATGGACCGCTCACCGCCGCGTTGGCGTTGACCCCTATGGTCGTGCCGCTCATCGTGATCTCGGTGATTGCACCCTGGCTGTCGAACATTGTTGGGCTGCGGGTGATGACCACTGTAGGTCTGCTCACCATCGCGGCGGGACTGGTGATGGTGAGCAGACTGACCGTCGCGGCGACTTACCCTGACCTGCTGTGGCCCTTGCTCATCATGAGCGCGGGTTTGGGGTTGTGTACCGCCCCTGCGACTTTCGCCATCGTCTCGGACACTCCTGAGGCCAAGCACGGGGTGGCTGCCGCGGTCAACGACGCAGCTCGCGAAATCGGTGCCGCGATTGGGATTGCGGTAGCCGGTAGCGTGCTCGCGGCCGGTTACGTTCAGCACATTCAGCCGGCTCTGCCCCAGCTACCCGAGCCTGCCCGTGGTCCGGTGGCCGATTCTCTGGCCGCCGCGTTGCAGGTCGCCGACCGCGCAGGACCAGCTGGTCAGCCGCTGGCCGAGTTCGCCAGAGCCGCATTCGTACACGGAAGTGGTCAGGCGACGCTGTCGTTGGCGGCGCTGACCGCCGCTGGGGCACTCGTCCTCGCCGTCTTTGCGCCAGGTAGACGCAGCCGTACGACAGCCACCGCGGGTGATGGACGTCGGTGAAGGTCGGCCAGGGTGTCTATTCTTCGGTGTGATTCGTGTCTGTGGCCCGGAGTTGGGCTCGGGCTTGGGACTGCATGAAGTGTTCGACCTCGACCACCACGAACAGGGCAGTAGCGGTGGCTACGGAGCTGCCCTGCGCATCGTCCATCGTGGCCGTGAGATCCAGTTTGCGCCCATCACGAGACCGAACGGCAGCACGCAACACGTATGGAGTGCCGAGCAGAACCGGCGCTAGGTAGTCGAGCTCGAGACGCCGCGTCACGGCGAGCTCACCCACTGTGTAAAGCAGGAAGCCGAACAGATCGTCGAGAACGGTCGCCACCGCGCCGCCGTGTGCTATCCCGGGTGCCCCGACATGACGTTGATCGAACACATGGTGAGCTACCACGCCGTTCTCGTCACGCTGGACCGACAGGGCGTGGCCGTGCGGGTTCTCCGGCCCACAACCAAGACAGTCGGGGTGGTGGGGCGGTAGATCAGGCGACTCGGAAGTCGTGCTCCAGAACGAGCGCGCCCAGTTCTCGACAGCGGGGCCGGCCGACCCGCTGACCTCGTCCGGAATTCTTTTCATGGTCGGACCTCTCTGTCGTGAAACCGTGCCGAGTCTGTCGCGTCTTCGCGCGCTCGGCCTGCACCGCAGCATCCGGTCGGTCGTTCGTCCGACCGGTCGGCGCACTCGCCCCCGCCATGATTACCACGAGCGGGAGTCTTCTCACTCAACGCACCTCCCGGCCCGATAGCGCACACGACGCGGCCGTCGAGCCGAAAATGGTGACCGCGAAACATCGAGGGCTTCCGTCGGCGGGCTGAATTGTTGTCGGCGTGGGGCAGGGATCAGGGTCTGTTGCCGAGTAACGACACGGCATCGATGCAGCGTCCACCGAGAGGCGTCCGACTGTTCCGTCCGGCAACTCTTCGGTCGTTCGGTGCCTCCGCACGCCTGGGGCGATCCGGCGCGGGCGGCTGCAGCACAGTGCGATGCGCCGTTTACCGCGAGGTGGTTCGGTCGGGTTCAACTCCCGAGACTTCGAGCCCTTCTGGTGGGGGGTAGGGGAGGGCTCATCTGGTTGCCACCTTTAAACTCGATAGCCCGCGGAAGGACAGCCCGGTACGCCAGCGAGGCTGTTCGACGAGCTGGAGACCGGGAAAACGAGCCACCAGGATCGGGAACAGTAGGGATCCTTCGAGCCGGGCCAGCGGCGCGCCGAGACAGAAGTGAATGCCGGCGCCGAACGACAACGGTGGGACTCCGGTTCGGGTGATGTCGAGCTTATCCGGGTCACAAAATCGGTCCGGATCTCTGTTGGCCGCCCCGAGCAAGGTCAATACGATCTGACCGGGATGTAGATCGACTCCTGCCAGCCGTGTCGGCTCGAGCACCGTGCGCCCGTTGGTCTGGACGGGGGAGTCGTAACGCAACAATTCTTCGACGGTATTGCTCGCCAAGTCGGGCCTGGCACCCAGTTCGCGCATTTGGTCGGGGTGAGCGAGCAGCGCGGCGACACCGTTGCCGATGAGGTTTGTGGTGGTTTCGAACCCTGCGGCGAACAACAGAATCGCGGTGCCGACGCATTCGTCGTCATCCAGGATGTCGTCGCCGTGCGCGACGGCGAGTCGGCTGAGTAGGTCATCGGCGGGGCGGGCGCGTTTGACCGCCAACAGGTCAGCGAAATACATGGCAAGTTGGTTCTCGGCTTCACAGGCGGCGGTCAGAGCCTCAACATTGGCTCCGGGTTCCAGTGAGGCGAGCAGGGCACGCACCAATGGCGCGGCAACTGCCCGATCGGCCGCGGGAACTCCCAGAAGTTCGCCTATCACATTCACAGGCAGCGGGAGCGCCAGATCGGTGATGATGTCGACGAAGACCTGTACCTCCATGACGTTAAGTAGGTGATGGATCTGTGTGATGATGCGGCTGCGCAACTCGTCAATGTGTCGAGGGGTGAACACGTCGGCCACCAGTCGACGCAGCCGGTGATGGTCAGGGGGGTTACGGAACAGCATGGTGCGCCGGAATCGATGCATGGCCCGACGTTGCAGCTCGTCAGGGATCTCGGACAAGCCGAAGCCCAGCGACTCGTCGGCCTTGCCGAGTCTGCGGTCGCGGAGCGCCGCCGCGCAATCGTCGTAGCGACTCAATACCAGCACCCCCGATCGCGTAACCAAGACGGGGCGCGTCTCTCGCAGCCGTCGGAACGCTTCGTAAGGTCCGGCTGCGCCGTGATCGGTGAGTAAGGCGTCCAGGAGCAGTTCCCTCTCGGTCGGTACATTCATGCTTGCCTCTTAGTATTCGCCTGTGACTGCAGGAAATGTTCGACGTCGACCAGGATGAACAGGGCGGTCGCCGTGGTGACCGATCGACCCTCTATATCCTCGATCCTGGCCGCGAGATTCAATTTCCGGCCATCGCGAGACCGTGTATCGGCGTGCAGGGTGTAAGGCGTGGCAAGCAGAACCGGCGCGAGGTAGTCGAGTTCGAGACGGCGCGTCACGCCGAGTTCTCCGACCGTGTAGAGCAGGAAACCGAAAAGATCGTCGATTACGGTCGCCACCGCGCCGCCGTGTGCTATCCTGGGCGCCCCTACGTGACGTTGGTCGAAGAGGTGGTGAGCAACGACGCCGTCTCGGCAACGCCGTACCGACAGGTAATGCCCGTGCGGGTTCGTCGGCCCGCACCCAAGACAGTTGGGGTGGTGGGGTGGCAACTCAGGCGAGCTAGATTCTTCCAGCGGCCGGAATGAGCGCACCCAGTCCTCCATGTCTGGGTCGACCGACCCCCCGACCGCATCCGAAGCTTTGCCCATGGTCCGACCTTCCTGTCGATGAAACCGCGCTTAATGCCGGTCTCGAGTGTGACCGTTATGCAAATACACCTGAGCGCACTCCGGAGAGTGCGGTGGCAGCCCTTCGCTCAACTCCACGTTGGTCAGGCGAGGTGTCCCGCCCAACGGGAGATCACGACCCCATCTCCTTCACCAGTGCCGTAGTCTGCGATGGACGCCGGTGTCGTGAAAAACTTCCCGCCCCGCGTTCCATCTGCCTCGTCCTATTCAGAACTCCGGTTGGAAAAAAATTTCCTAGATTTCGATGACAGCTAGCTCTCCTTCGGCGTGCAGGGAGCGTAGGCGCTTCTTGTCGAACTTGCCGACTGAGGTCTTGGGCACCTCGGAGATGAAGCACCAACGCTCGGGCAGCCACCACTTGGCGACCTTGCCGTCGAGGAAGTCGCGCAGATTAGCAGGTGTGGGCTCGTGGCCCTCACGTGGAACGATCACCGCGAGGGGGCGTTCTTGCCACTTCTCGTCCGGCACTCCGATCACAGATGCCTCGAGCACGTCTGGATGACCGGCAAGCAGCAGTTCGAGCTCGACCGAGGAGATCCACTCCCCGCCGGACTTGATCACGTCCTTGGCGCGGTCGGTCAGCGTCACGAAATTGCGTGCATCGATCCGCCCGACGTCGCCGGTGCGTAACCACCCTTCCTGAAACTTCTCACTGTCATGCTCCTCGCCGACGTACGAGCCGGTAATCCAGGGCCCGCGTGCTTGCAACTCACCGACCGCTTCGCCGTCGTGCGGGAGCTTATTGCCCTCGTCGTCGACAATCCTCAGCTCCACCCCTGCAACCGGGCGGCCTTGGGTGGCGCGCAGGCGCCAGCGCTCCTGCACATCGAGCGATACCGGTGGGCGTGCGATGGCGGCCAGCGGCGAGGTTTCGGTCATTCCCCATGCCTGGACGACCTGCACGCCGTACCTCTCCTCGAAGGCCTCCATCAGGTGAAGGGGTACTGCGGAACCACCGCAGGCGACCAGACCGAGAGAGGAGATGTCATAGCTGGAGTTTGCCTCCAAGAAGTTTAAGACGTCATTCCAGATCGTCGGAACTGCGCCCGCGACGGTCGGCCTCTGCGCGTCGATGAGCCGCACCAGCGGCTCAGCCTGCAGGAACCTGTCAGGCATGAGTAGGTCGGCGCCCGACATAAGGGCGGCATAGACTAGTCCCCAAGCGTTGGCGTGGAACATCGGCACGATGGCAAGGATCCGATCATCGCAGCTGACTCGCAGTCCGTCGGCGGCGCAGGCCGCCATCGAATGCAAGTACGTCGACCGGTGGCTGTAGGCGACCCCTTTGGGGTTGCCGGTGGTACCCGAGGTATAACACATAGCGGCTGCGGACTGCTCATCGAGATCAGGCCAGTCGAACGTATCGGACTGAGAGGCGAGGAACTCCTCGTACCCCACGACCCTGACCCCGTCACGGTGCAGCGGGGTAAGGTCCACTTCGCCGGTCACGACGACGGTGTGCACGCTGGTGAGCTGCAGCAGTACAGGGGCCAGCAAGGGCAGCAGGCTTCCATCGAGAATTACGACCTGATCCTCGGCGTGGTTGCCGATGTAGACAAGTTGATCAGGGGTGAGACGTAGGTTCAGGGTGTGCAGCACTGCGCCCATCGAGGGCACCGCACAGTAGGCCTCAACATGCTCCTGGTTGTTCCACATAAAGGTCGCAACACGCTCATCGCCTGTGATCCCGCAACCGCGCAATGCGTTGGCCAACTGTGCGGCTCTCCGTCCGACTTCGGCGAAAGTGCCGACCTTAACGCTCCCGTCGGACTGCAAGGTCCGTACGGTTGCCGAGCTATGCACACTCGAACCGTGGCGCAGAATCGCCGCAGTTGTCAAGGGAAAGTTCATCATCGTGCTCTGCATACCATTCCTTCATTCGATAGTGCCTGCGAACGAACAGCGATCCGCAGATCAATTCACCGGGCGTCCTGGTTAACAGCGGGCTGTCAGAGACCTGCAGCCGTAAGTGAGGTTGAAGCCAATTCCAGGGACTCGACCAGGTTCGACTCGAGTTCTGGTAGTCGGCTAGCCGCCGTGACCACCGCCGCTAAGCGAGCGCGCGCATCAATGTCGCGTTGGGTCCCGGCACGTGCAGTTTCGGTCCATGCCTGCGCACAACGGCTGGCGGCGACGGCGAGGTCGGCGGTGGCTAGATCACCGGTCAGGCGTGCGACATCCGCGCAGCCATCGGCGAGCAACCGGCGGAATAGGCCGCCGCCGGTGCCCGCCTTCTCGATGAAAGCGCCCAGACTGAACAGGAAGATCTCAAGATCTCTTGTCGGAAGGTCTGCCCAGGCTCGAAGGTCGGCCGCCAACTGCTCGACTGCAGCTAGCCCCTCGGCCCCGGCCTCCATGGTCGTGAGATCAACGATCCCCGGCTGTGACGGGTGGCGCATGTTGGCCGCGGATTGGCGAAATGCCTCTGCCGCCACTGTTGCCATGTCTGGCAGCGCGCTCGGCCAGGTGATGCGGTATGTACAGTGGCGCGTCGGTTGAGGGAAGGACGTCGAGGAACGCGCCCGAGCCAGCGAATCGAGCGGGACTTCCTGCACCTCGGCGCGATCATTGTCTACGACGAAGGCAATCCCCTTAGCTTCGTCGTAACCGATCACCACGATGTCGTGGCGACTCATCTGCAACTGGACCTGCAGGTACGGTAGCTCGGCTATGTCGCCCCACACCAGGCTGGGTCTGCCTGCGTCGATCTCGTCGAGAACCCAAGACCATCCCTCACTGGGATCGTCGGTGGTGAGAACGTGGACCTGTCCGCCTAGCCGGCGGGGTAGATCGATTTCGAAGTCGGCCCCTCGTCCCACCAAATACAATGGTGGAACCAGGTCATTCGATCGGAGGTACGCTAGCCCCAGCGAGCCGCCGAGTGCGAACACCAGACCTTCATCGGGTGGCCCTTCCCACCCCAGTCCATGCCAGTGCAGAAGATCCCGCATTGCGCCAGAACCACAGTGCCCCCCGATCTGATGGGGGTAGTCCTTGATCAGGATCTTGCGGGGCATGTATCTTCCTTTTTTGGGTGGTGGGTTCGAAGACCAGGTCAGTTGTTCCGAATTCTGTCCAGGTAGGCCTGACGTGCCCCCATGTCCACGTCGTCGAGGAATACAGAGTCTGTGTCCAGGGCCGATCCGAGCCTGGTGGCGAGCCGTTCGGGGACGAACTTCATCGCTGCGACCATGCTCCCTGCGAGGCGAGTGACGCGCACGAAGGGCCGCGGTTTCTCGATCAGTTCGGCTGTCACTCGAGCGATTTCCTCGGGCTCTGCATTGCGCAGTCCCTTGGCTCCTGCTGTCCCAGCAACGAGTTCGGTGTTGGTGAACGTGGGCCGCACTGTGGACAGCCGCACGCCTGACTTGCGGTATTCCAGTCGCGCCGCCTCCGTGAATCCGATGACCGCGAATTTGGTGCCGCAGTAGGTCGCCAGACCGGGGACGGCGAGCTCGCCGGCCAGTGATGCGGTGTTGATGATGTGTCCAGTACGACGAGGGAGCATCCGTTGAAGGGCGAGTTTGGTCCCAAAGATGACTCCCAGGACGTTGATCTCGACCTGCCGCCGGGTCACCGCGTCGTCTTCCTCGTGGGTGTGCCCGGTGGGCATGATGCCCGCGTTGTTGATCAGCACGTCGAGGGGGCCGAGGTCTCCCTCGACTAGGTCGAGAAAGTCTTTGAACGAGTCAGGGTCGGTGACATCGAGGCGGGTGACAACCTTAACCCCCAGTTCGGCGGCGGTCTCCTTAGCACGTGCCTCGTCGATGTCGCCGATGGCCACGCGGTGACCTCGTCGGATCAGCTCCTTCGCGGTCTGGTAGCCGATGCCGCGGGCTCCCCCGGTGATCGCCACTGTTTTCGCGGCGGTATGGGGATTGTGTGTCGTCACTTGCTGTGCTCCTTGTTCAGGCCGAGGCGTTGTCGTAGACCGCGACCGGCTGCTGCACGCAATACTTTTTCGGCGATGGCCGTACGTCGGGAGGTGTACGGGTACCACGTGAGTTCTCGTGTCAGGACAGGGATCCGCGGCTCGGTCACGGACTGGACCCGGCAGTATTTGTGAAGTCCGTAGGCGCCGCCTAGTCGCGCACCGATACCTGAGGCCTTCCATCCACTGTGCGGCAGTGTGGTGGCGAAGAGGTTGCTGAAGACGTCGTTGATGTTGACTGCACCCGCGTCCAGACGTTGTGCGATACGCCGCGCACGAGCATGGTCGCGGGTCCACACTGTGGCAGACAAGCCGAACGCCGAGTCGTTAGCCAGGTGGATGGCCTCGTCCTCGTCCGCGACACGCATCACAGGGATCGTGGGGCCGAAGGTCTCCTCGGTCATGCAGGCCATTGTGTGGTCGACGCCGACCACAACGGTTGGAGCGTAGTAGTTCCCGACCGCGCTTAGGGTTCCGCCGGCCAGTACCTGCGCACCTGCCGCCACTGCCTGGCTGACGTGGCGATCGGCTATCTCGACCTGTCTCGCCGTGACCATCGCACCTACGTCGTCACCTGCCGCGGCACCTTGGGTAAGTGACCGTACTCGTTGAGCCAGCCGGGCCACGAACTCGTCGTAGATCTCAGAGACCACATACACCCGCTCGACTGAGATGCAGACCTGCCCCGCGTTGAACAGACCGCCCCACGCGATCCCCTCCACAGCACGAGCAAGGTCGGCGTCCTCCAGCACGATCGCCGGATCTTTACCGCCTAACTCCAAGCTCACAGGCTTCAATTGCTCGGCACAGCGGATCGCGATTGTCCTCCCGGTGGCTGTCGAGCCCGTGAACTGAACGAAGTCAGCGGCGTCCACGACCGCAGCACCTGCTTCGCTAGCACCCACAACATGCGCCAAAACCGGTGGGGCGCCGATCTCGTGCCAGCCCTCGACGACTCGTGCACAGGTCAGTGGCGTCTCTTCCGAGGACTTCGCCAGGACTGCGCATCCGGCAGCCAGCGCAGGAGCTGCATCCATGAGGAAGAGGGTGATCGGGAAGTTCCACGGTGTGATGAGCCCGACAACCGGGTACGGGTGGTAGGTCTTGGACAACCGTTTCGGCAGACTTAGCAGACCTGCGGATCGGACTTGCTCGTCAGCGAGAAACTTCTCGGCATGGTTTGCGTAGTAGGTGATGAACTCGCACGATGCTGTCGTCTCAACCAGGGCGTCGGGGCGCACCTTGCCTGTTTCGGCTTGCAGCAGATCGGTGAGTTCGTCGGTGTGAGCCAGGATCCAGTCTCGCCAGCGATGCAACCATCGGGAGCGTTGCCGCGGGCTTGCCTGAGCCCACCCGAGCTGAGCGCGGCGGAGATCGGCCGCGATGCTGTTCACGGTCTCGCGGGTATCGATGGGGACGGTTGCGACCAGCCGGCCGTCGGCGGGGTTGCGTACGTCCAGGGCATCCGCTGTGGTCGCCGTGCTCATCGGGCCTCCGGGAGTGAGTGGAGCCCGCGGGCGATCCCGTCGGGCTGGGTGCATCTGTCGGGTGTGTCGGTGAAAGCGTCAGCGAGCACGGGGGTGCGCTCAAAGATTCGCTGTCCATAGGTATGCCGAAGCTCGGTCAAGATCGTGTTCAAAGGCAGGTCGTCGAAGACGCCGCGCTCGCGGACATACTCCATGTGCAGGGCTCCGTCGGCGGCGAAGGCGTGCAGGAGGGCGTCGTGCTCGCCGTCGAAATCCACCGGCGGCACCCCGAAACGGGCACACAACTCGGTGTTGAACGCCGGGGTCGCCTTCATCCACCGGCCGTTGACGTAGAGATGGCTGTAGCCGTGATAGACGAACAGGTCTGTGCCGCCCATGAGCGCTCGCAACGCTTCGGTCTGCAAATGATTTCGGACGTCGGCAAACCCCAGTAGCGCCGGAATCCCTGCCGCACGGCACACCGCGGTCAAGAGCACCGCCTTCGGGACGCAATAGGCGCGCCCGGTCTCGAGGACGAAGCTTGCTCGATAATGGGCGGGATCGTCCGACACCGTGTAGGGGTCGTACCGGATCTGGTCGCGGACGGCGGCGAAGAGGCGCTTCGCCTTGTCCCGGTCGGTGCCCGCATCCCCAACCGCGGCGGCGGTGAACGCCCGGACGGACTCGTGCTCGATGTCGAGGAAGTCGGTCGCCCACGAGTGCGCCAGCGGTGCCTTATTCATCTGCGCTCCAGAGTTATCGGCAACCCGTCGACCGGAATGGGGAGCGAGGTGTTGTCCCACCTCGCTTCATACTGATCGGGGACCGTCCAGGTGTAGGTGCGTAGCATGTGGTGCAGAATCGCCTTGACTTCGAGGGTGCCGAAGTGCAGACCGATGCACTTGTGTACCCCTCCTCCGAAGGGGATCCACCCGAGGCGGTGATTCTGGTCCTCACGCCGCGGTTCGCTGAAGCGGTCAGGGTCAAAGGTGTCGGGGTCGGTCCAGCACGACTCGTCGAAGTGGTTCACCGACGGAGCCACGGCCACCAGGGTGTCCGCCGGGATGTGGTGGCCGGCGATATCCACGTCTTCGACCGTCTTGCGCATCACGATGGGCACGGGCGCCACCAGACGGAGTGTCTCCTTGATCACCAGGTCGAGAGTCTCCAGTGAGTCCAGGTCGTCGATGTCCGGGCGGCGTCCACCGAGTCGGTCGGACTCGGCCCGCGCCCGTTCCTGCCAGGCCGGGTGCTTGGCGAGGAAGTAGGCGGCAGCGGTGGTGGTGATGGTCGATGTGTCGTGGGCCGCCATCATCAAGAAGATCATGTGGCTAACGACGTCCTCATCGGTGAACGCCTCACCGTCGGCCGTGCGCGCATGGCACAGCCCCGCAAAGAGGTCGCCTCCTTGGCCACTTCGAGCCGCCGGCAGGTGCCGGGTGAAGTAGTCCTCCAAGAGCGCGCGCCCACGGACTCCCGCTCGCCAACGAGTCCCCGGTAACGGGAAACGGATGATCGAGCTGGCCGCACGCACGGTGGCCACGAAGGCGTCGTTGATGGCATCGGTATCCTCGCTACCCCCCCGACCTGCCATGAAGACCTTCGTGGCGACGTCGAGAGTTAGTGCCTTCAGCAGCGGGTAGATGCGCGTGGTGGATTGTCCCGCTGTCCACCCTGGGATGCTGGCCTCCAGCGTCGGGCCGAGCTGGTCGACGTAGCCGGCGAGTCGGTCGCGGGTGAACGCCTCCTGCATGATCCGCCGATGCATCCTGTGTTCGTCGAAGCTCATCAACATCAGGCCCCGATGAAAAAAGGCATCGATGAGATAGGTCCACCCGTCCTGGGAGAACGACTTCGCCTTGGTGGTCAGCACCTCCTGTATGGCATCCGGTCCGGCAACCGCCACTATTTTCGTGCCGAAGGCGCCCATCCACGACACAGGTCCTAGCCGCTGGTACCTGGCCCGGGAGAAGTTAGATCCGAACCGGATGTAGTCCAGGGTGTGACCGAGCAGAGGCATGCCAGCGGTCCCTAAGACCGGTTTGAGGCCTGACCCCGCCGGGGGCGGGGCGAGCTCTCGGACAGGCCACCGGTCACTGGCCCCGAGCAGGGCCGCGTCGACCCGACTCGGCAGTGGCACCATGAGGACCGACGAGAGTCGCTCACGACCCTTCGCCAGCGGGAGATGGATAATGTTCGTCACTTGTGTTCCTTTCCGAAACGCAGCCCGCACTCACCATTTCGTACCCATCGCCCGAAGACCCGTCATCTCAGGCGGAGCTGGCAAGCGCCAGTTCAGTTCGGTCGATGGGGAGTTGCTGCGTGATTACCCGCTTGCTGAACATGAAGTCACGGGGGCGGTTGATGCAGTCGGCGCCAATAAGCTCTCCCTCACGGAGGTAGAAGCAGGTGAAGTCGCGGTCTCGGGTCGGGTCTCCGCTGAGGATGACTTCGTCGTAACCGGTGTTCAGACCGGCGATCTGGAGCTTGAGATCATATTGATCCGACCAGAACCATGGAAGCGCCGCTATCTTCTTGGACTTCCCACACACCGTCGCGGCAGCGACCTTGGCTTGCTCGTGCGCGCTCGGCACAGACTCCAGGCGTAGAGGGCGGCTGTAGCGAGCCATGCTGTGGCTTGCGCAATCCCCGGCGGCCACGATGTCGGGGTCGCTGGTCCGGGCCTGGTCGTCGATCACGACGCCGTTATCAATGACCAGACCTGCGGCGGCGGCAAGATCGGTGTTCGGCTCAACGCCGATGCCGACAATGACGAGGTCAGCGGGAATTGACTCGCCACCGGACAGAACTACTTCACGGACCCTGTCCTCGCCGGACAGAACCTCGACCAGCACACCCGTCCGGATTTTCACGCCCTCCTGCCGGTGAATACGGTCGAAGAACGCTGATACTTCGGGGGCAGTGACCCGCTCAAGGACGCGCCCAGTCGCCTCGAGCACGGTGACCTCCAGCCCCAGTGCACGCAACGAGGCAGCCGTCTCCAGTCCGATGTAACCGCCGCCGATGATCACTGCCCGACGTCCTGCGTGGGCGGCCACTCGGATCATCTCGACGTCTGCGACTGTGCGTAAGTAGTAGACTCCGGCCAAGTTGGCTCCCGGGGTGGGGAGTCGCCGAGGGCGGGCGCCAGTGCACAGCGCAAGCTGGTCGTAAGCTAGTGCGCCGCCGGTACTCAGTGAGAGATGACCACCCGAGCGGTCGATCGCCTCCACCGTCGCATTCAGGACTTGGATTCCCTGCTTGCTATAGAAATCGGCATTGCGGATCGCAAGCTCGTCGAGTGTGCTCTTCCCGGCCAGGTACGCCTTCGACAAAGGAGGGCGTTGGTAGGGCAACGTCGACTCATCGCCGATGAGAACGATCTCGCCGGTCCACCCTTCCTGTCGAAGACTGGCCGCGAGTTGGGCTCCGGCATGGCTGGCCCCGACGACGAGGGCCCGATGTAAGGTCATACGTCGGATTTCGGGGTGAGACGGACCATCATCTTGCTGATGCCCCTGACAAAGTTGGACTGCACATACTCGGGCTCGCCGACGACCTCGATCTTTTCGAAGCGAGAAAGCAACTCTTCCCAGAGAATCCGCAGCTGTAATTCCGCCAGTCGGTTGCCCATGCAGCGGTGGACACCGAAGCCGAAGGAGATGTGGTTGCGAGCGTTGGCCCGGTCGATGATGAAGTCGTCGGGCCGATCGAACATCCGCTCATCACGGTTGCCTGAGGCGTACCACATCACTACCTTGTCGCCCTTGCGGATGAACTGCCCGTTCAGCACGGTGTCGGCCTTGGCGATCCGGCGCATGTAGGCCAACGGTGTTTGCCACCGAATGATCTCCGAGACCATATTGGGGATCAGGTCAGGGTTCGCCTTCAGCTTCTCGAACTGGTCAGGGAACCGGTTCAACGCGAGAACACCGCCGCTCATCGAGTTCCGCGTCGTGTCGTTGCCTCCGACGATCAGCAACACAAGGTTGCCCAGGAACTCCATCGGTCGGTCGATCAGATCCTTGGTGTCTTCGTTGCTCTGCAACAGGGTGATCAAGTCGAATCCGGGTTCCTCCCCGGCAGCTGTCCGGGCAGCCTTGTCGCGCCAGAGAGTGCTGAGACCTCGCGCCATGTCGCGCATGCCGCGGAACACCTCGTCATTGTCCGAGGGGCCGCCGTTGGCTTGCTCCATCGAGGATGCGAGATCAGACCAGTAAGCGAGCTTGCGGCGCTGCTCGTAGGGAAAGTCCAGGAGGGTCGCAAGCATCCGAGCGGTCAACTCGACCGAGACGTTCTGGACCCAGTCGAACGGCTGATCCACGGGCAGGTTGTCCAGCACCTCCTGGACGCGCGATCGAATCAGACCCTCCATCTCACGCAGGTTCTTCGGTGCGACCACGCCTTGGACAGCGGCCCGCTGCGCGTCGTGTCGTGGCGGATCCATCGCTATGAACATCTCGATATCAAGAAAACGAGGTGGAACCCCGATGACGATCAACGGCTCGGCGGAGAAGACCTCGTGGTTCTTGTCGACGGCCATGATGTCGGCATGCCTTGTGACGGACCAGAACGGCCCGAACGGACTGTTAGGCTGGTAGTGGACCGGAGCCTCGTTGCGTACGCGCTCGAAGTACGACTGCCAGCGCCCCTGGCGATAGAGGAAAGGGTTGCTGAGGTCGATGTCGGCGAGTTCGACGTCCTCCACAGGAGGGATGGGGCTCTCGATGAAAAGCCTCTCTCCGTTCGCTCCGGTCACCCATCGCCGCGTCTTGTCGTACAGTTGTGCGCCCTGGATCTGCCGCTCCATCGGGATAGTCGACTGAACCTTAGCGGCGATTGCCTCAGAAAACTTCATTGCGTCTTATCGTCTCTCTCGTCGTCACATCTGAAACTCAGGCATTAGGACGGTCAGGCCGTCCCACGCCTCGGAGACCGGAATCTGGCAGGACAGTCGAGAGGTCGGTTGACGCTCAGGGTTCATCGCGAGCATCTCCTCCTCGTCGGAGCCGGAGAGGCCCACCTCCTCGGACCACTGCGGATCGACGATCACATGGCAGGTGCCGCACGCGGCCTCGCCTCCGCAGTCGCCGTCGATGCCGGGCACTGCATTGTTGGTCGCGACCTGCATCAGCGACTGTCCTTCTTGGAAAGGGACCTCGTGCTTCTTGCCGTCGTGTGAGACAAAGGTGACAACTGCCATAACCAACTCCTGATACGTTGTCCTCGCCTTGGGAACTTGATCAAAGTGTCGTCGGGGATGACCGCTACGGCTATGTTCTGCGGAGTCAAAAACTTGTGAATTCGGCTCAAAGGGATCTGGTGAACCAATGATCCTCGATGACGAGGGTGTGCCCCCGCTCCTGTTCGTGCAATTGCTCGAGCGCCAAGCATTCGACCCAGACGCCGTCGCGCGGCTTCGCAACATCATGTCTCGCGAAGGAACCGACGAGGCGACGCTGATTCAGCGCGACGTTCAGGCCCCCATACGGTGGTTTCGGGAGGTCTACCCCGAACTCGACGTCGACCAGGCAACACTGCTCGGCTTTGCGTTCGCTGAACAGGCCCAGTTGACGTCCTTCGGCCCGTTGAGTTCTCCGCTGGTCAGCGCAGGCTCGGTAGCCGAGATCGTGGAGTTGCTCACCTATCTGCCGTTGATCTCGACAGCTCTCAGTCCACAGTTCCATCCAAGTGACCACGGCCTCACCATCGGGTTCACCGCACACACAAGCGATCCGGCCCTGGACTGCCTGGTCGTCGCCTACTGCGGGTCGGCGCTACTGCGACTGCTTGACATGCTCGCCGGCGACATGCCTACCGTCACACTCCACTTGAGTTGGCCGGTGCCGCCCCTCCTGTCCAATCATGAGGACTTAATAGCCGGGCGCCTGTTTTTCGGCGCTCCGATGTCCTTCCTTCATGTTCCCGCGGACACGCTTAACGAGGTTTGCCGGTTCTCCGATCCCCTCACATACCGACTCGCCATCGGCGATCTGCAGCGAACTCTCGACCAGCGGGGCAGGACCACGTCGTTTTCGGAGAAGACGAGACGGCTGCTGGAGAAGGAGCCCGCACAGGGGAGTATCCACTGGGTCGCACGCGAGTTGTCGATATCCGTCAGCACACTCAAGCGGCGCCTCTCCGAAGAGGGGACCACTTTCCGCGAGTTGCGCCAGTCATTCCTGCGCGAGCGTGCGATGCTGCGGCTACTCGACCGATCAATGTCGGTGACTGAGGTCGCCACGGAGCTCGGATACAGTGACCTCACCAACTTCTCACACGCCTTCAAGCGATGGACCGGCCGTTCTCCGAACGAGTTCCGGCATCCATGACGCTGAGCCGCCCGGTCTCCGGCGGGTTGAGGGGGCTGGCGGATGCGGTAAATCAGTGTGGGGCCGTTCCCAGTGCATGAGATCAGTGGTACTCCAGGGGCCGACCAAGATTTCGGTCCGACAGGATCTTCCTGAGTCTCGGGGTCACCGCAACGGCGTGATCAGTGGTGGAATCCGCGTCGACGTGGGCACTTTGCAGCCAAAGCGAGGGGTTATGCCTGCTGTGTGGGCATGGGCATGTGCTCGGGCATGATCATCTTTCTCGGAAGTGACAGCTCCGCATGGGAACCTAGATTTTCCGGATTGAAGGCAGGTGCTGCGGCAGTTGTGGCCGCGGGCCGGAGCGCCAGCCGACCACCTTTGTTCGAGAACGCCTGCTTGGGCACGTCAAGACACCCCCGAAGTTGGGCGCGGCCGCGTCGAGTAACCGGTTGCGTGAGCGTGCTAGCCGCGGATCGGCCTGCTCGTCGACTGCGGTGAGTGAGTCGGTCGTGGCGTGGTCCGGGGCGGTCATGGGAGCGCGCTCCTCCGATTCGTCTCGTTCAGCCCTGGGCGTATGTGTCGACTCTATCCCGAGCCCCCACCACTATGATACGAATGGTCTCGTACCGAGACTGTTGGTCTTTGAGTTGGGAGGCGCCGGTGGACACACCTGGGACGGGCGCTGTTGAGATCGACGGGTGGACCAGGGCCGAGTGGTGGATGCTGACGGTGTCGTGCCTGGCGGTGGCGCTGGTGGTCGCGGCCATGGCGGCGTTGTACTCGGCGTTGCCGCAGATCGCGGTCGAGACCGGGGCGACGCAAGCCCAGTTGACCTGGATCGTCGACGGTTACACGCTGGTGCTGGCGTGTCTTGTGCTGCCTGCCGGAGCAATCGGTGACCGTTACGGGCGTCGCGGTGTGCTGGTCACGGGGCTGGCGGTGTTCTCGGTCGCGTCGGCGCTGCCGCTGCTGCTGGCCGACCCGGTGTGGCTGATCGCAGCGCGCGCGCTGGCCGGGGTGGGCGCGGCGCTGGTGATGCCTTCGACGCTGTCGATCCTGACCGCGGGGTTCGCCGCTGCCCATCGTGGCCGGGCGGTGGGGGTGTGGGCCGGAGTTGCGGGGTCAGGGGCAGTGCTGGGCATCCTCGGCGCCGGGGTACTGCTCGAGCGGTGGTCATGGCCTTCGGTGTTCGTCGGGTTGACCGTGGCGGGGGTGGTGCTGGCGGGGTTGGCGTGCACTATCGCCGAGTCCCGAGAGAGCGAGCATCCCCCGGTGGACTGGGTGGGTGCGGCGGTGGTGGCCGTCGCGATCGCGGCGATCGTGTTCGCCGCGATCGAGGTTCCCGCGCGGGGCTGGGCCGACCAGCTCGTCGCCGCTATCGCCGGGGTCGGTCTCCTGGCAGCGGTGGTGTTTGTGATCGTAGAGCTGCGGTCTTCTGCGCCACTACTGGACGTGCGGTTGTTCGCCCGCCGCGGTTTCGGGGCCGGCTCGCTGTCGGTGACCATCCAGTTCCTGGTTACCTTCGGAGTGTTCCTGCTGTTGGTGCAGTACCTGCAGCTGATCCTCGGCTATGGGCCGCTGGCCTCGGCACTGGCGTTGGCGCCGATGGTGGTGCCGCTGGTCGTGATCTCGGTAATCGCACCGTGGTTGTCGAGCCTCGTCGGGTTGAAAGTGATGACCGTCTCAGGACTGCTTGCCATCGCTGCCGGACTGGTGCTGGTAAGCCGGTTGACCGTGGCCGCGGACTATCCCGGCCTGCTGTGGCCGCTGCTGATCATGAGCGCGGGTCTGGGATTGTGCACCGCCCCGGCGACCTACGCCATCGTCGCCGACACCCCTGCGGCCAAACAGGGGGTCGCCGCCGCGGTCAACGACGCTGCCCGCGAGATCGGCGCCGCGATCGGGATCGCCGTGGCTGGCAGCGTGCTCGCCGCAGGCTATACCCACCACATCCAGCCCGCTCTGCCCCAGCTTCCCGAGCCCGCCCGCGGCCCGGTCGCCGATTCCCTGGCCGCTGCTCTGCAGGTCGCTGACCAGGCCGGACCGGCGGCCCAACCGCTGGCCGAGTTCGCCAAGGCAGCGTTCGTGCACGGCAGCAGCCAGGCCGCGCTCACGCTGGCCGCCCTCACCGCCGCCGGGGCGATCGTGCTGGCAGTCCTCTCTCCCGGCCCCACCACCCGCCGCTCCCGCGCGTCACGCACTCACACGAACACCCCTCCCCGCTCGAACACCCCCTTCTCGTGAAAGAGGCCCCATCATGACGGCCTATCGCACGATCCTCGTCGACACCGACGGATCCGACTACTCCTACCGCGTGGTCGACCACGCCGCCGAGCTGGCTCACGTCACCCACGCCCGACTCCTGATCATCTGCGCCCGTCACGACATCGACGAACGCGCACTCGGTACTGACGTCGACCGGCTGCGAGCTACCACACCCACCGACGCCATCCTGCGCACCGCGCACCAACATGCGATCGCCCACGGCGCCGTCGACATCGAAACTCGCATCCTGCCCGAGCCCACCGTCCGCGCACTGTTTCACCTAGCCGGCCCGACCGCCGACGACCTCATCGTCACCGCGAACCCCCACCGGTCACCACTGGCCCGGCTGCTATTCACCTCGCCGGCCGAGCTTGCCCACAAAGCCCACTGCGACATCCTCATTGCTAATGGTGAGGACACCTACGGAAGGCGTCCATGACCGAGCACACACCCAACACCAACACACCCGAGACCGCCGGCCCCGAACCTTTCGAGGCCGAGGACTGGATCCGTACCTTCGCTGTGGCGCCGCCTGAACACGTCGACCTGCCGCCTCACCACCCCCACTGCCTTGGTTGCGGACCGGCTAACCCTCACGGCCACCAGTTGCGCGTCCGACGCGACGCACACGGCGTCTACGCCCACCACAGCTTCGATTCCCGCCATGTCGGCGCCCCAGCGATTGCCCACGGGGGCGCGGTCGCCACCGTCCTCGACGACTTGTTCGGGTTTCTGCTCTACACCGTGGGAGAGCTCGCCGTCACCCGCCACCTCGCTATCGACTACCTCGCCCCGGTCCTGCTCGACACCCCCTACACCCTCCGCTCTCACATCCACTCCCGCGCAGGCCGCAAACTACACCTGCGAGCCACCATCGAAAACAACCACGCCCACGTGGTCACTACCGCCACCGCACTGTTCCTCATCGTCGACATCGACCACTTCCTGACCCCCCGACACAACGCCTCGGCGGCGACCGCGCCCACTACACACGAAGACCAACAAGGCCCTCA
Source organism: Rhodococcus qingshengii JCM 15477 (assembly GCF_023221595.1). Classification (NCBI taxonomy): domain Bacteria; kingdom Bacillati; phylum Actinomycetota; class Actinomycetes; order Mycobacteriales; family Nocardiaceae; genus Rhodococcus; species Rhodococcus qingshengii. The sequence continues at coordinate 70,202 of NZ_CP096565.1, read as the reverse complement.
GATGGACAGTCCCTGACGTGTCCCTCTAGCCGATCCGCGATCGGCAGAGCGCTGTGCCGTCCGTGGCGGCAGTCGGAGACGTGATCGAACCGGGTAAATATCTCCGGCTGTACACCCCCAACCGGAGGCCGGTGCGCGCCATCAGGTCGCAGAACGCGGCGTTGCGGCCGTGTTCGGTCACGACGACGGGACGGTGCTCATGGTTTCAGGGTGAGAGATTGCGTGAGGATCGCATCCCGGTTCCGCGCACCCGTCGCCGGTGTGGGGCGACCTCGGCGGTCGGTTTCGGCTCGTGGCAGCGCAGCGTGACTAGGTGCTGATCGTTGCGCGTAGTCGATAGTCGTCTCCTGTTGAACTATGGGCAGGTGGGGCGCAGTATTTACCGATGAAAACCGAAGAGGAAGAACGACTGATCGCTCATGCGGTGACGCGGTTGTCGGTGAAGTATCCGTCGATATCGGCTGATGTCGTTGCGGACGCTGTTGCGTCTGCTCATGCTCATTTCGACGGTCACAAGGTGCGTGATTTTGTTCCTCTGCTCGTCGAGCGCATGGCGGGTGAGAAACTTTCCTCGCTGGTCGCTTCATAATGGCTGTGTCCGCGGCAGAAGAGTCCGATGTTGCGCAGGCGAGAGTGTTTCTGGCTCTGTTGAATTCGGAGATCGACGAGTTGTCGGAGCGCATCGAATCCGCGCTGCGGCTGGTGCGGGGTGCGCGTCCGGTCGCACCGGTGTTGGCGTCGGCTGCGCGCACCGATGCGGCGGCTCTGCGCAAGGACCTTCATCGGGTGCACGCTCTGGTTGAGCAACTGGTACGCCGCTTTCCTGCCGTCAACAGTCCTACCGATGTGCCTGCCGCACGTTCTCTCCGCAGCTGATCGGTTTCCCTCGCAGCATTGATCGCGCTGAGTACGCGGTCCGGAGTCTCCCTCTATCCACAGGCAGCAATGTACGGGGACGGTGAGCTGCGGGGATGGATCGACAACCAGCATCGAGTGCTGCCCCTGCTGTGGTCGTCTGGGCGGCCTATATCGGCGGGGTGTGCCCTAGCGCACATACTCCGGAGAGTGCATTGGATGAGGTTCGGCGCCGTGGCTTGGGGTTCGTGGTCCTGGGTAACAGTCCGGGATCGAGCGTCAGGAGCAGGTGACGGTCAGGGAATAGATCATTTCCAGATTTGTGGGCTCGCCGTTGGCTTGTTCAATTCGCTGCCTGGTGGGGGCGCGAATTGCGCCTACCTGGACGCGTCGTTTCCGGGTTTTCTTGTCGGCACTGCGTAAAGGTCGGTCGTACGTTGTATTGCTCTTCTGCATCTGTCGGCGGTGAGGAGGTATTTTTCGGCGGCGGTGTAGTCGGTGACGGCGGTGCCGTCCGGGCCAAGGGTGTGGGTGATGAGGTCGAGGTAGCGACGCCGGTAGAGGTAGGCATCGGGCTCTGCGAGTAGAAATTCTACGGCGGCCATGACGTCCGGGGGCGGGGCCGTTCGGGTGCGCCGGGCGCGTGCGTTCAGTTGGTGTGCCGGCGGCACCTCGTGACTGTTCGCGGCAGAGTAGAGCCGCGCGATGCGGCGAGGACTGCTCATCGGGGCTCCGCCGCTGCAGGCAGAATGGTCATCGCGTATCCGAGCCGTATGTCGTGGTGGTGCGAGTGGTGGTAGCGGGGCTTTTCCTGCCGGATGTGGTGGGAAGACCTCGGTGTGTAGGCGCGGCGACGCCGGAGGCAGTCATCGAGGCATCACGAACGAGAAAAGGTCCAGCATGTTCATCGGTCTCCTTGTCGTTAGCCGGGCACATGAGATATGTATACCTTTCTGTCCCGCCGGGTCACAGATATCGAAAGTTACAGATTGGAAAACTCGCGCCACGAGCGAACGTGCCGATGTTCTAACGGATCGGGTTCCGGGGCAGCGACCGAATGCCGTCGCCGGCGCTTCGCGTTCGATCGCCAAAGTTGAATGTGCCGGATGTGTTGCGGTCAATAGATTGCCGCCCATACAACTGGTAACGGGACGTGTTGAACTAGGACGAGTAGACCACCTATCTCAGAGGCCCGACGTCGTTGAGCCCGGCTGGGAAATAATGGGGCTCAAGCGAAGGCAGGGCCACCGAAGTACAACCGAACTCGAACCGAGTACTGGCACGCGCCGTCACCGATAGGGATAGTGCCGCTGACATATACGTCGCCGATGGAGACAGCTCCAGCATCGCGGGCCCTACGGAGTACAGCCTCGTTTATCTGCTCGCTGAGTTCGGGCCCATTCAATTGAGCCGGCAGGATGAAGCGGAACATCGCCTCGTTGCTCTTCGCTCCCACAGGACCATTGTGCGCCGTCCGGAGCCAAGCCGTGCAGGCGTCACCCCGATCAGACATGAAGTGGATGACCAGGCCGAGGTGCGCTTGGTGCAAAGCTCGGCTATCCTGCCATGTCTTGACCTTCCTCGGACATGTCCATACCGGTGAGACGCTTCCATTCCGGAGGAATGTGCAGGGCCACGATCTCTACCTCCTGTTTCGCCCCGAGATCTGGCCTGACTTGGTGAGTATCGGTCCAGCGGATTGGTAGCGAAAAAGTGGTGTCGATGTACAGCTCCGCCTCTGCGGGGGAGGTGTCACGGTTGAGGTGCAGGAGGTAACCGTGCTCGGTGGACTCGGCGCCCTTCATTCTCCACTTATCTCCCGGGCGCCCCCAGATCGGGAATCTACTCGGTGTCATCATCTTGATGAGCAGAGGCCAGTGGTCGAACCCTGATGGTGGTTTGGGAGGGATGAGCTGCCCGTCGTCATCGACCAGCTCCTGTCCGGCGCCACTGGAGTAGCGGCGGGTTTGCGCGGACTTGGTGTCGCGCTGAGACCATGAACCGAGCTCGTTGTCGATGGAGAAGTGCACTGTATCGACGCGGTTCGGCGGGCCCGCTATGTCGTTCTTGGGCCACCGTCGGTACTCGGCGGTCCCGGATATGCGAGCACATTTCTCGGTGTTCTGCAGCAGGCTGATCGCAGCTAAAGTGTCTTCTAGTGTTATCGCCATGCTCATAGCCTGCCAGAAAGGCGAATCGAAGGTTGTTTCGTCGTCTTTCTGGTCCGAGGTTTGCCGCGATTCTCTCTCGACATTCTTAGCTCCATCCCGGCCGCCAATAGTAGCCTGACATATCAGTACCGCGAGTTTATGAACGGCATCGGCCGCAGAAGCAGTTCGAGCTACACAACCCTAGCCATCAGCGTCAATCATCGCTACGTATCGGGCATATGTGGCTGCAGACGCCACCGCATGTCGCTCGATGGTGGCAGGGGAGTAGCCGAGAGTGTCGGCGAGGATTGCGGCGGGTGCGAGCTTGGTGAGTTCGTGCAGGGTGCCGAGCCGGGCGGCGCGGGTGCCGAACGTCGACTTCAGGCGGTTCCGCAAGTGGCCCGGGTTGATGTGTTGGCCAGGGATATAGCCGCGGAACACCCAGCGCGTACTTGGGTGGGCGGCGGTGTTCCCGAGGTCTCGTTCTCCGGCGAGATATCGGAATGGTTCGTCGAGCGGTGCGGGAAGAGCGATGGCGATGTCGCCGAGTGTGACGGTCACGAGTTCGTCTGAGACTATGACGTGGTCCCAGGTGAGTTTCACGACCCGGTCGATCTGTTGGCCGAAGACGAGCACCAGGATCGCCGCGGCTCGATCTCGCGGATTCAGTGCGGGTTGGTTTGATGTAATGCCATCGACGACGTCTTGCTGGGCCTCAGGGCTCATCTTAGAGCTTGTACCACGACGATGTGGTGTCATTGTAAGGTCCCGAGTGTCGACGGCCATCGTAAGCTCCCCACTGGCGGCCATTTATGGCGCATTTTGTGGCCATGGTTTCTCCCCGCGTACGGCCAGATAGTTCCCCACCTGCTGTGAGTCAGATTCGGTCCCGGCAACGCTGGGTGGATGAAATCGAGCAGGGAGATCATGGAAATTTTGGAGGCGTACGACCTCACGGGTAGTTATCGGGCGGCGGCGGAGCTGGCTGGGTGTGATCACCACACGGTGGCCCGGTATGTGCAGATGCGCGCTGCGGGGCAGCCGCCGGACCGCCGGCGGCATCGAGCGCGGGCGATCGACGACTTTCTGCCGAAGATCGAGGAGTTGGTGGTCCGCTCGCAGGGCAAGGTCCGCGCGGATGTCATCCACGAACGGATCGTCGCGCTGGGGTTCACCGGCGGTGAGCGGACCACGCGCCGGACGGTCGCGGAGGCGAAGGCCCAGTTTCGGGCTGGTCGGCGGCGAGTGTATCGGCCGTGGGTAACCGAACCTGGGCTGTGGTTACAGTACGACTTCGGTGACGGGCCAACGATTTCCGGCCGGAAGACGACGTTGTTCTGCGCATGGTTGGCGTGGTCGCGATTTCGGGTGGTGATCCCGATCTGGGACAAGACATTGCCGACGGTGGCGGCGTGTTTGGATGCGACATTCCGCCGCTTGGGCGGGGTTCCGGTCTATGTCCTCACCGACAACGAGAAGACCGCGACGATCGATCACGTGGCCGGGATCGCGGTCCGCAATCCGGAGATCGTGGAGGTGGCACGGCATTACGGCACGACGCTGCGGACGTGTTTACCTGCTGATCCGGAGTCGAAGGGAGGAAGTGAGGCGACGGTGCGGATCGCCAAAGCCGACCTGTTGCCGAAGGAGGTGAACCTGCGCGAGCAGTATCACTCTTTCGGTGAGCTCGAGTCGGCTTGCCGGCAGTTCTGCACCGACGTCAACACCCGCGTCCACAGCTCTACTCGGCGGCGGCCGGTCGAGCGGCTGGCCGAAGAGTTGCAGCGGCTGCATCCGCTGCCGAAATCTCCGTTCACCGCGGTGTTCGGCACTACCCGGCGGGTGAACTGGGAGTCGACGATCTCGGTGGAAGGGGTGCGGTATTCGGTGCCGCACACGTTGATCGACACTCGGGTCTGGGCCCGCTTCCATGGTGAGGAGCTGATCGTGACCGCCGTCGACAATGATGGCGGTGCAGTCGAAGTCGCGCGGCACCGCCGCGGCCAACCCGGTTCACCGGTCCTCGACAACGACCACTACCCACCCCGCCCAGACCGCGACGCCGCCGACCGGGTGCCCAAGCCTCGTACCGCCGCCGAGCTCGCCTTCCTACAGTTGGGCCAGGGTGCCAACAGCTGGCTGGTCGAGGCTGCCGCCGCGGGAGCGCGCCGCATCAGGGCGAAGATGGCCGAGGCCGTGGACCTTTCGAAGCTGCACTCCCCGGACGCAGTCGACAGAGCGTTGGGGACGGCGGCGATGACCGGCCGGTTCGCCGATCGGGACCTGATCTCGATCCTCGACTACCAAGTCACCCACGAACACGCTGATCCGGTCCGTCGCAGCGAGAACCACACTCTGCAACCGGGCACCGCCGCCTGGTCCACCTTCGGCCAGACACCAGCGCCGGCCAGCCCAGCCACTACTGACGATGAAAGCGATGACGCCTGATGAGCACCCCTTTGCGCACTGTTACCAGCGCTAACGGCGACCCGTTGGCCGAGGCGATCGACCTGACTAAACGCCTGAAACTGCCCCATATCCGCAGGTCCTTGAGCGATATCATCCCGACCGCGAAAGCCCAACGCTGGGACCCCGCCGAAGTCGTGCGGGTTCTCCTCGCTGAGGAAGCCGCCGGCCGGGACCGGGCGAACCTGCACACTCGCCGCAAACGCGCGGGTTTCCCTACCGGCAAGACCTTCGGCGACTGGGACGAAACGAAATCGTCGATTCCCCGCGCCACCCAGGACGCGCTCCGCACCCTGGAGTGGGTCGGGCGGCGTGAATGTTTCTGCGTCTGTGGGCCTTCGGGAACTGGCAAGTCTCACTTCACCGAGGCACTCGGGCAGGCCGCAGTCGAAGCTGGGCTGGCGGTGTCTTGGTTCACCATCGAAGACCTCGGTGCCCTGGTCCGCCGGCACCGTGCCGACGACTCCATCGCCCGAGCCCTGACGAGGATCATCCGCTCCGACCTGATCATCGTCGACGACATCGGTCTGCTCCCGGTCTCTGAAGACGCCGCCGAAGGATTCTATCGCCTCGTCGACGCTGCCTACGAACGCCGAGCGATTGCCGTCTCGAGCAACCTGCACCCCTCCGGCTTCGACGAGATCATGCCCAAAACATTGGCCACCGCCACCGTTGACCGGCTCCTGCACCATGCGCACGTCGTCGTCACCGACGGCGACTCCTTCCGCCTCACCGAAGCCACCACCGGCAAGGGGGTGAAGCCCTTCAGCTAACCCAAATCAGAAAGCGGGTGGGGAAAAACAACTGGCCGCCACCGGGGAGAACCCGTGGCCACCAGCGGGGAGAACTACTGGCCGCCTACGGGGAGAACTTCGTGGCCATTGACACCCGAGCGACCAGCTTTGTCTTGACTGCCCACGCGAGGAACCGGATGGCGAACTCTCGCGTGCTCGGGCCTTCGGCCTGCCACGCGTCCAGATCCGCTTGGGATAGATCGTCGATCGAGATGTCCCGGTCGGTGAGCCAGTTGAGGAATTCGATTGTGACGGAAACGGTTTGCTTCGACCGCAGGAACGTGCCGTGTGACACCGACTCCATGCAATACATCTGCCGCAGGTGATGCCAACGAATGTACCGGGTCGCGACTTCCCGGTGCTCGGACGACTTCAGCCGGTCGAGGGCTTCATCGGACCAGTCGATGTAGCGGTGGAGTAGTCCGTCTCTGGGCGGCAGGATCTGGTGGGTGACCAGGAGTTCTCGGACGTATTCTCGGGTGCGCGATCGGGGGAGTTGGTCGATGACGTCGTGGGAAACGAGCGGTGTGCGGGCCAGCTCGGTGAGGAACGCTGTGACATGTTCCTGGTTGATCCAGGTCAGACCGCTGTTGGCCCGTTTCATCGACTTCAGGGCAGCTGCAAAGGGTTTCAGTTCGTCGTTGATGCTAGCAGTCTCTGGATTCGTCAGTAGTCGGTCGACGGTCGCCCTCAGGACGCATCGCCAGCAGCATCCCTGTGCGTACAGTTCTTCCTCGGCGCCGCACTCAACGCAGTCGACGTTGAGTTTTATGCCCGCGCATTTGCGGCACGCCTGCTGGCCGTTGATGATTCCCGGCAACACCCCGTCGTGACCGCACGCGCATACGCCTCGAGTTCGTTTGGCTGCTTGGTAGCAGTAACCGCACACTCCGAGGCCCTGCCAGGTGACGACACATTCTCTGTGCTCACCGCAGCGATCGCATGGAACTTCCCACCGTTGTGGGTCTTCAGGTTTACGTGGTCTTGCCATCGTCATCATCGCTACGGACGACTCGGATCCGGCGGGCAACCGAGCGCTTGTCGCTGATGCCTAGGTCGGCCGGGTTGGCCGGTGCGTCGGCCGTGGCCGCAGCTCGGATCTCGACATATGGTTCGAAGAGATCGTTGGGTGTGCATTCAAGGATGTCGCACAGCGCGGCGAAGGTGCGCGCAGGGATCCGCTCGGGTGTGCCTGTCACCAATCGGTGCACTTGTGCGTTTGATAGGTTGATTCCGCGGGACTTGAGAAGCGGGATGAGTTCCGTTGTCTTCCAGAGGTTGTGATCGGCCATTCGTTGGCGGAGATTCCAGCGATAGCCGATTCGGCGTTGCTCGCTCACGTGTCCTTCCCGGTCCTTCTTTCGTCACGTGTGACGATTCGTTGCTGGATCATCCGTTGGATGGTCTTTTGTTTGAAGTCTGCCGAGACTGAGGTGTAGAGCGCGGTGGTGGATGAGTAGGCGTGGCCAACTTGCTGCTGGACAAACATAGGATCGTATCCGGCCTCGAGGAGATGAGTGACGTAGGAGTGGCGCAGGCAGTGCATCTTCAACTCTGTCGGTAGCCCAGCCAGTTCGCGGACCGCAGTGAAGGTGCGATTGAAGTTGCGGATGCCCGTGGCGCCAGCCCGTTCCGACGGCCACAACGAGGCCGAGCGGTCCGCAGTGGCGAACTGTTCGCGACCCTGCGGCGAGAGCCAGTGATCGAGAAGATCGACCACCCAGTCAAACTCAGGCACCGTGAGAACAGTGCGACGGCGCGGTCCTGACCCCGACATGCCTTTGGCGTAGCGGATCTGAACGGCGCCATAGCGGCCGTACTTGTCTACGTGCGGATTTGGGCCGAAGTCGTGGTAGTCGAGCATGGAAAGTTCCCGACGGCGCAAACCGTAGGCGTAGCACACCTTGAACGCGGTGGAGTCTCGCATCAGTGGGAGCCAGCGCTTCGAGCCCTTGGCGAACTCTTGATCGACGAGGTCATCGCAGGTGTCGAAGAATGTCTGCAACTCGGTCTGAGTGAAGCTGCGCCGGTCCGCTGGGATGGCGTCATCGGTCTTGTGGCGCGGCGTGTTCCACTCGAACACGACTTGGGCGGGAACGTCGTCAAATACTTTGCTGCAGAACGCAGCCCACCCATACCTTTCGTCAGTGACGTAATAGCAGAAGGACCTGATCGTGCCAGCGTTCGCGCGCAGCGTCGACACCGAGACGGCTTTCGGCCCGGTTCGTCGATCAGCCAGGAACTCATCGACATGGATCGGCTGCCAGCCCCACGGATACTCGTTGGAGTGCTCCTGGAACCGAGAGACCAGGCCGCACGAGGACCGAATGAACGGCACACCGAGCCCACGGGCCAGCATTTGCGCTCGCCAGCCATCGAGCATCGCCTCAAAGACTCGGTCCTCGGGTCGCAGCAGCCCGACGACGCCGTTCGACAGGAACTCTGGCAGCCGACCTGGAACACTCTGCATGAACGCAAGTGTAGCGCGAGAATCTCTCATCTGTTTGCATAAACCGATGTCGATCTGGGGATCAGGCTCGTGGGCCACCGTCCGGCAGCAAGTCGTCACCGGCCACAGGCAGCAGTTTCGCTTGAGATCCAATGGGACGAGTTCTCTCATCTAGTTGAACTCGACCTTCTTGTTCGCCGATAACCTATATTATGTCATTTTGTGGATGAAAGTCGCTGCACCGCAACGAAATACACCCACATTGAACGTGCATCGTCAGTATCGAATGGCAATATTCGCTACCAGAGCGAGAGCGGACGTCCTGCAGCCTCGGCCGCAGCGATGCGCTCTTCGATGACGTCGACTCCTACGTTTTGTTCGATCCCGGTACGGATCGCGGTGGCAATGGCGCGAGTGCGACCCGCGGGTCCTCGAACGTCGGCGAGTGGGCTGGCGATGTTGCGTCGCCGGAGCTCGTATTCGCTGCGGTTGCTGCGATTGGTTCCCAACTGCATGTGTGCCGGGTTGGTGCAGCCGGCGAAGTCGCATTGGTGGCACAGCACCGCGTCGTCGGTGTTGGACCAGCCCAACCTCGAGATGACACCGTCTTCGAGTTGGTAGGCGAACAAATGCGCCGGCACGGTCCCGCGGCGGGACGGCCCAGGCAGACTCGCCGCCCGGAAGGAACCATGCCCGGTCGAAGACACACCGCCGATCCACGGCCAGCACTGCTCCCGGCGGCGTCGGAATCGCTTGGACTCGAAACGAGAAACGACGGCAGGATTGTCGAGCCAAGAACGCCACAGACGCTCCGGAATGCGTACAGGCTGGGGCTGCCCGATCAACGTCATCTGGAACGCCCGCAGCGCGGGAGCGCTGTCGGGCATGCCGGGCAGCGGGGATGGAGCATCGTTGACGAACGTCATCGGCCCTGCTCCTGACACTCGATCCGGACTGTTACCCGAGTTGACTGTAGAGACACGTGCCGACAACCAGTTGAAGATCCGGGGTATGACCTGTGGTGGGCTTCGGTAACAGTCCACTCGTACCTGCCATTGCGGCTGCCCTTGCGATCATCCCAATGGCCCTGGTTGCCGAGAACGCCAACCTTTGCGCAGGAATGAAACTCACCCTCGAACCCACCGTCGTCAACGGCGCAGCCTTCGCGCACTGGGTTGACGCGATCAGTGACATCGTCGAAAACTCCATCACCGACGGAGAACTCACCGACACCCCCACCGCGCACCGACTCGCATGGAACCTGTGCGCTGGCACCGTCGGAGCAGCCAACGCATCAGCAACCCTGCGAGAAGACATCGACCTCGCAACCTGTCTCGAAGGCGTGGTAACAGCGCAGTTGCGCAATGCCTTCACGCCCGCCTGATCTAAAATACGGGTGTCGACCTCAATATCAACTGGTCGAAATTGCTTGAGGGACAACTAGACCGACAACATCTGCACCATTGACTTAGCGGCCGGATCCCACTTTCGAGCTCAGTTCTCGACCCGAGGGGTCCGGCCGCTAGCTTCCCGCTCGATCCGCGCAAGCTGGATATTGGTATACAACGACGAACGCTTCAAACCCGTGTTCTTACATAGTGTTTCGATCTTGAACTGGCCCGTCTCATAAATTTGCAGTAGGTACGCACGCTCCTCGGGCGAGAGCTTGTGCGGCCTACCTTTCATCTTCCCAGCAGCTGTCGCGGCGGCAACAGCATCACGAGTGCGGGAACGAATCAGATCCGACTCGAACTCCGCCATCAACGCAAGAATGCCAATGAACATCTTCCCCATCGGATCAGCCGGGTCGTACACCTGACCATCAATCGACAGCGACACACCCTTCTCCGCGATCCGCTCCACCGTCTCATGCAAATCCTTCGCCGAGCGAGACAGCCGATCGAGCTTCGTCACACAAAACACGTCGCCGGCCCGAGCCGCGTTGATCGCATTATCCAAACCCGGCCGGCGAGCCTGCCGGCCACTGACACCATGATCGACATAGACCATGTCACGATCCACCCCGGCCTTCGCCAGAAGATCAACCTGAACCGCCGTGTCTTGCCGGACCGTACTGCACCGCGCATACCCGATTTTCACGCCACCCCCACTGCCGAACACGAATTGTCCACTAGAGCCTATGCCATAACGGACAAATCCAACGGACACCAAAATTGGACGTTTCGGTACGAAATTTCGCCACGTCAGTCGCACCCAGACGCCCGATCTTCACCGTCCGGTATGACGAGGGTCAAAACGCACACCCAAAGCCGCAGAAAGGCGCTCAGGGCTCCGCCGAGGATTCCTGAGCATCTAGCGGTGCTACTCGCCCGGGCCAGATACCCTATGGGGGTGCAACGACAGAATGGTCAGCTGAAATTCGTCTTGGACTCGCGACCTGGTCCGTTACCCGAGCCTCCCTACGTGTGGCTTTGGGAAGATAACTGGGACGACTTCGGTTTCAAAACCATGTACTCCGCTTCGCTTCGTACAAGTGGGTCCGACGAAGATTTCAAGCTCGGGAATGTTAAGATCCTCCAGCGAAATCAGGAGGGTAGTCGCCCCAAACTTTCGCCGCTATTTGAAAATCTTAATGATGACTTCTGTTCAATAGGGCAAAGTATTGAGTACTACGAGCAACTGATGAAGATCCCTCGGGACCTAAGGCATAGCTACTTGGTTGCACTTAGAGATGCGGCCTATGACCCTGTGATCGAAGAAGCGTTCGAAGGGCAGGCGGGGTGGAATACGTCTTTACTGCGATTTGGTGAGGCAGTAAATAACCTTAAGGCGGGAAGGGAACTCCTTCATGGAAATAAGCTAAGTACGGATCGAATGTCATTCCAATTCGAATGGCGCAGAGAAGGATCGACAAGTCTGCTGCCATTCGAGTTTGACGACTCAAGAGATCTACCGGGGCGAAGCAACGTCCTGATCGGATACAACGGAGTGGGAAAAACTACTTTGCTCGCCGATCTCGCGCTCGCAGCAAGCAGTGGCCGAGGTGATGCAGGCTCCAATAAGTCTGAAATATCGGGCACCGACACAACCTTCGGTGCAGTCGTAGCCATCTCCTACAGCGCCTTCGACACATTTAAAACGCCAGAAAGCATTCTTGGCGTGGGGGATAAAAATTCGAATAGTGCCTCGAATGTCGCGTTCGGATACGTGTACTGCGGGCTGCGCCGCCAGACAAGCATGGAGAATGAAAATTTTGAGTTGAAATCAATCGACGAGATTCAGTCCGAATTCATGGAGGCGCTAAATGCAATCGGGCGGCTGGAAACTCGCGAATACTTGATTTCGGCGTTTCAAGCCCTTGCCCGCGAACCATCTTTTGGACAGGCTGGAATCGATCTGACGAAACTGGGCGATGGGATAAATCAAATCGAGGCGATAGCAGCCTTCGAAGAACTCAGCACGGGCCATAAAATTGTTTTGAACATTGTCACTCAACTCGCTACTCGTCTTCGTACCCGATCTCTAGTTCTAATCGACGAGCCAGAGACACACCTGCACCCGCCCTTGGTTGCGGCATTGCTTCGCGCGATCCAGTTGCTACTAGCAGAAAGCAACTCATTTGCAATTATCGCGACACACAGTCCAGTAGTTGTGCAAGAAATGCCGTCGCAATTTGTGCGCATCCTCGAACGTGACGGCGGTCCCGCGACTCTCCGGCAACCCGAAATCGAAACATTTGCAGAGAATATCGGTTCCATCACAAGGCATGTCTTCTCGCTCGACAACAGTGCCACTGATTATCAAGGTACTCTACGAATGCTCGCGAAGAACCATACTGAAGAAGAAATTAGCGAGATGTTTGAGAACGGACTCAGCGTGCAAGGCCGAGCGCTTGTAGCGAACTATCGGAATCTGCAATGATCGGCGCCATTGAGACGACGACCAGTGACGTAGAAAACTACCGGTACGTCGCCGCCGATCAGAAATCTAAGGGAAATCTTCGCCCAGACGCTCTGGCTGCAAAAGTTCTCGAACTTTATGTCACGTATATGGACCGAGTTATGGACAAAGGTGGCCCGCAGGCCGATCCCGATATATCCGAGCTTGATCAAGATGAACTGGAAAAGAACGCGCCTTATCTGAACCTGGTTTACTTCAAGCGTGTGAAAGAGTCGATTAAAAATGAATCAACTCCATGGAAGAAGTGCCCCTACTGTTACCAGCTTAAAGCAACTGAAATCGATCACTATCTCCCCAAATCAATATTTGGTGAGTACGCCGTATATGCGCCTAACCTAGTTCCGATCTGTCGGATATGTAACGGAAAAAAGCTAAACAAATACTCTCATCCAGACGGTGGACGGCGATTCCTTCACCCGTACTTCGATAAACTTCCCGAAAAACCCGACCTGTACTTGACCGCCTCTGTCTCGGTCGGAACCTCCGTGACTATCATCTTCACGGTTGTTCGGCCTGTTAGTATGGCGGAGGAAATATGGAAGATACACCGTCATCAATTTGCCGAACTGGATCTAGCAGCTCGATATGCGGAAGATTCGGTCGAAACAGTGACCGGTATGCTATCCGCTCTGGAGGAGTTCTACAGGATCGGTGGTTCAGCAAATGTTTCCAGTTACCTACAGCTTGAGTATAGAACAAAGAAACGTAACTACGGGCCTAATCACTGGTGGCCAGTCCTGCTAGCTGCACTCGCCTCCTCTAACGAGTTTTGCGACGGCGGATTTAAAGTCCTCGACTCAAATATCCCTCTTGAAGTGTGAAGTTTCGGAACGATCTGGCGCGATGACGATAACTACCGACTTTGCGGGTCGGGAGAAATGTTTCCAGTTCTCACTCAGGTTTGTATGAGCGCTTCGGATTACTGGAAGCTGACGCATTCTTCTGGCATGTCGGGCCACCGGACTATCCTCGAACTCGCGACGAGCACCAGGTCGCCACACTGACCAGACCGAAGCGCAAGCCGAAGTCCTGACCTGCAACAATCCTTGCAGATCGGTCACACGTGGCGACCTGATACTCATTCACCACCACAAACCAGAGCTACCGCGACACCACCCGTGGTCCAGTTCCGTCGCTCCCGCACAATCACCACGCCAGCGCACCGAGCGGGAGGTGCCCACCACCGCACACACCCACCGCCGGCCACACACAAGAACCGAACGACACCTCCGGCGCCGTTGCCGCTACGCAGCCCCGAGTGGTCAAGAAAGTCGTCGTACAAGTCGCCCCAGAACACCATGCCGGGGACCCGACCCGTCAACCCACGCTCCGCTCTACGGGGTTGACAGCCCACCCTCGACCTGGTGACAGGGGAGCGACTCTACCGACTCTCAGAAAGGCATCACCATGACCGAAACAGCCGCTCCCACACGATTTGTCGCGATACCCCGCACCGAAGAACACGGCGGATACGAGAACGAGTGCTTCACCCATTACGTCCAAGACAACGGCGGCCGCTACTGCCTTCGAGGACCGATGGTCCAGTCGGACGCGGAATGGCTTGCAAGCAAGATGAATACACAGTTGAGCTAGTCAACCAAGAAGGCCCGCACCGGATGGCGGATTCGGTGCGGGCCTGACTGGTGTACTCCTATGCCGGGGTAGGACGCTCGGGCATCTTCATCATGATGAGCTCCGCGCCATCCTTGTACCGGTACGCCCACCGACCATCCGAAGTCAGCACCGTGCCGGCCTGGCCCTCATCCGGGGCTGGACCCCACCCAACCCTTGAACCTCATCCGGTTCCGCAGTCTCGCTCATCTCACTATTGTCTCAACCTCGGAAAACCGGCCGAAACCAGTACAAACCCGCGCACAGTAGAAGGCATGAGCGCCGCCACCGGAAAACCAGTGCCGCCGATGCTCGCCACACTCGGGCAGCCACCAACGGGGGAGCGCTGGCGTATTAACTGAACTAACGAATCGCATCATTGCAGGTCAGGGTGTGTGCTGATACTTTCCTCAGTATGTGCAGCGAGACGCGCCGGACTGATCTTGCAGGGCTTGTCGTTCCCGACGTGGGGCGGCTGATTTCGACAGGTTCCGAAGCAGAGCCCTACCGGTTACTCGATGCGTCAGGTGAGGTAATCGGCACTGCGACACTATTTTTCGAGGAACTTCACGCGTGTGACCGGTCATCGGCGACGATCCGATCGTACGGACATGACTTGTTGCGGTGGTGGAGATTTCTCGCAGCGGTCGATGTGGGATGGGAGAGAGCCACTCCCGCGGAGGGCCGTGATTTTGCGCGTTGGATGAAGATTGCGGATAAACCCAGGCGTGAACACTGGCGGAGGCGGGGCGAAAAAGTCTCCGGCACAACACCTGTAGGGGGCAACGCGACCAAGAGTGGTAATTGGGTGGTCAACGAGGTCACCGGCAAGCCGCGGCAGGGACAGAAATTCTCCCCGGCCACTCGCGCGCACGCGGAAACAGTGTTGCGGGCGTTCTACGATTTTCAGATGAGCATCGGTGCTGGGCCGGTCGTCAATCCGTTCCCGGTGGATCGCTCGCCCCGTGCCTTTCGGTCGAACGCGCATCACGATCCGCACGATCCGTTTCGTAACGAGCGGAAGGGCCGATACAGACCCAAGGTTCCGAAACGGATACCCAAGCGGATTCCCGACGATCGTTTCAACGAACTATTCGCGGCGTTGTCGTCGAACCGAGATCGGGCAATGTTGGCCTTTTGGGTCTCGACCGGTGCCCGCGCCGACGAACTCCTGTCGATGTCCCAGCAGAGTGCGGACCCGGGCCAGCAATTGATCACGGTAATAAGGAAGGGGACCCGGGAGGTCCAACAGTTGCCGGCGTCGCCAGATGCATTCGTGTGGTTGCGGATCTATCAAGAAGAGGCATGGGGAAAGGATGCCCCTCGCGGCTGCGATCATCCCTTGTGGATGACGTTGCGAAGGCCGTGGCGGCAGCTGTCGTATTCGGGAGCGCGCGCGATGTTCTCACGGGCGCAGTCGGTGTTGGGATCCAATTGGACCATTCACGACCTGCGCCACACCGCCGCTTTTCGGATGACGAGCGATCCTGACATGCCGTTGTCCGATGTCCAATGGATCCTGGGCCACGCGCACCTGACAACCACTCAGCTGTATCTGACCCCGAGTCGCGACGAAGTTTTCGCACACGTCCGAGCCCACCATGCTCGATACACCGGTAACACCCAATCGCTGCACGCACCGCCAGCGCCGGGCTACAACCCGGCAGTACTGGACGTACTTTTCGGAGGTCGACGCTGATGGTTTCTGCACGTGTCTCCAAAGTGCCTGCCAGTTGGAGCCTGAACGTCGATGCCCGCGAAGGTGCGAATCGCAGTGTCATCGACACACTCCTCGATCGGTATCCACCGCGTGTGGTGCCGTCGTCGTGGAAGACGACTGAACTCGGCCGCGCGGCCGCACTGAAGCGGGTGGAAGCGCTCATGATCCGGGCTCCGGGTAGCGAGAACTTTCAGCGCGATGCTGTCCGAGGTGCTGGGATGCTTCTGCGTTGGCTGAACTCGTTTCCGGGAAAGAGCTGGCAAGACCGCTGGAACGGCAGTTGCGTCGCCGAACACGGTCTCGGATGGGTTTCGGTACCGGAAATGTGGCTGGACGAACAGGGGGTGCCATCCGTCCGGTCCACAGTCCTGACGCATGCCCTGATCGGATTGTTCGTCGCGGATCTGATTCGCCCCGATTTACGTTTCGTGGTCCAACTGCACCGGTCGCACTACTGGCGCGACTGGGCGGCAATCAGCCGAGATCCGAAAGGATTCGAGCGACTGGAGGCTGCGGCAGGTGCGGAAACTGCCCAAGCAATGCAGGGTCGAACTGCACGATGGCAGATCTCCATGTTGATCCTGTCCAAAGGCGGCGGCCTCTCCGACATCACCGTCGGTGACTGCGTCGAACTCCGCCAGGCGGAGCTCGCCGTATGTTCGAGAGGTAAAACTCGCTACCTCTTCTACAAACTTCTCCACGACATCGGGATCTTTCCACCAGACGCGCCACCGACTTTACGATTCGTCACGGTGTATCGAGGGCAGAGCACCGTCGGAGAACTCGTCGACCGCTTCGACATCGCAAATTCCGACGTCCGGAATCTCCTCGTGGACTATCTGTCCGAGCGTCACCCCTCGTTGGATTACACGACGCTCGACAATCTCTCACGACATTTGGCGCTGCATTTCTGGAAAAACCTGGAGACCACCCATCCGGGAATCAACTCGCTGCAACTCGACCGCGGTGTAGCCCAGGCGTGGAAAGAACGCATGCATTGGAAGGTCAGCCGCCGCCGACTCCCCGACGGAACGTACGCCGAGACCCGTAGTCCACGAATGAACTACACCGACATGCTGACAGCTGTGCGCGCGTTCTATCTCGACCTGGCGGCGTGGGCAGCTCTCGACCCCGCGCGGTGGGCGCGGTGGGTAGCGCCGTGTCCGATCGGCCCAAGAGAGACGAGCGCGAAGAAGATCGGACGCCGACGCAAAGCACGTATGGATCAGCGCACACGAGAGCGACTACCTCGACTGCCAGAACTGGTGCGTATCGCAGAACAACGAGCCCATGACGCCAAGATGCTCCTCGAGGCCGCTGTTGCGGCATCGCCGGGCGCCAAATTCAGCGTCCTCGGCAAGACCTACACCAAGTCGGACCCATGGTTGAAAGCAAGCGCCGACGGCATTCCGGTGATCTACGACTCCGAGGGGCGAACCATCCGGCTCCGGGAAGCCGAGAACCGGGCATTCTGGGCTCTGGCAAGTGTGGAAGTCCTGCGACACACCGGCGTTCGAATAGAAGAGATGCTCGAAATCAGCCACCACAGCATCACCCAATATCGATTGCCCTCCACCGGAGAGCTCATCCCGCTACTGCAGATTGCACCCTCGAAGACAGACGAGGAACGCCTACTTGTGGTCAGCCCGGACCTCGCCGACATGCTGTCGACGATCGTGTCCCGAATACGCGGCGCGGACGGAGGGGTTCCCCTTGTGCCTCTTTACGACCGGAACGAACGCATCTGGGTGGCACCCGCCCCACTCTTGTTCCAATGGAAAAGCGGTGGTCACCACCGCGCGGTATCCGCAGGCTTGATCCGCAATGCACTGACCGAACTCATCGATGCGGCAGGAGTGAAGGACGCAGCAGGCGAACCGCTGTACTTCCAGCCCCACGATCTGCGCCGAATCTTCGCTACCGACGCCATCATGAACGGCATGCCTCCTCACATAGCTCAAGTTCTGTTGGGGCACAAAGACATCAACACAACCATGGGATACAAAGCCATCTACCCGGAGGAAGCGATCAACGGTCACCGCGCCTTCATCTCGCGCCGACGCGCCCTTCGCCCGAGCGAGGAATACCGCACCCCGACAGATGCCGAATGGGATGAGTTTCTCGGACATTTCGAGCGCCGTAAACTCGCCCTCGGCGAATGCGGCCGCGCCTACGGCACCAGCTGCCAACACGAACACAGTTGCATCCGGTGCCCCGTATTGCGTGTGGATCCCGCACAACGTTTCCGATTGGTCGAGATACGCGACAACCTTACTGCCCGAATTACCGAGGCGGACAGCGAAGGCTGGATCGGCGAAGCAGAAGGACTCCGCGTGAGCCTCGTGGCAACCGAGGAAAAACTGGACCACATCGATCGGCGGGCCCGTCGTGCCGTTCAACTCAACATGCCCAGCTTCCCGGACATCGTCGCGCACACCGTTCAGCCTCACACATGATGGGTATCGCCTTGTCAGACGTGTCGACAAGCGCTGGCAGGCGCAAGGTTCGGGCGGTCGTCCTCTCCCGAATTGCAATTATGCGATAGACTACTAGCAGACTGCAGAACCTTGCCGCGGTGTTGACGCTGGCTCCTATCCTTGCATTCCCAAGCACATCGTCCTTGATGACAAACGGATCACATCGCCTTTCTCTGGCTCGGTTCCCGGTGCCGGACATTTCGCTTCTCCCCGCATTTGGTTGCTGTTGTGCGTAACCCATCCCAACTGATAGCGAGCGGCGGTCCTTGGCCGTCCGCCTGACTGAAACGAGTGAAAGACTATTATTACCAACATAATTACTACCGGCACGGAGCGATCGATCATTGAGAACATGCTCGACCGGAACCGCGAAGCGCTGATCGAGACCGTGCGCGGACTCTCTGAAATCGACGCTCGTCGACGACTCGTCTTATCGCTGACGACACCGATCTCGTTGATCAAGCATGCCGCTGCCGCGGAACGAATCTGGTTCCAACGGTTTTGGGCAGGACTCAGCGAATCTGAGTGTGATGGATACTCCCGCCGCGACGAGGGCACCTTCGCTGTTGCCGACGACGAGGCGCTGGCGGATGTCATCGCCGAGTTCGAGCGCGCCAGTCGACGGTCACGTGAGATCGCCTCTCGTTTCGACCTCGACGACATCATGGACACTCCCCGAGAAGGGGTCGTCAGCATGCGATGGACGCTGCTTCTGATGATCCAAGAGCTCGCCAGGCACGCGGGTCACGGCGATATCCTCCGCGAACAGATCGACAAGCCGCTACTTTGACAGTCGGACGCGTGACAACTTGTCCTGTTCGCAGTTTGTGCAGTTAAGGGCCTTCGAGTCGAAATGGGATGGAGTCAGAGCCATCGCCACCACCGGCACCAAACCGCCGGCACTGTGGTCGCGCAACGGCAACAACTTCAGCGCCTCGTTTCCCGAGATCGTCGACGCACTCAGCGCCGTGCTCGACCACCGCGAAACCGTCCTCGACGGCGAGATCGTCTCACTCGGCCCCGACGGTGTCCCGTCCTTCTCCCGATTACAGCGCCGGATGCACGTCCTCAAACCCACCGCGCAGCTCCGCAACGACGCCCTGACCACCTACTACGTCTTCGACGTCCTCGACATCGACGGAACATCGACCACCGACCTGCCCTACCTCGAACGCCGCGAAGCGCTCGCCAACCTCAGCCTCGAACACCCGCGCATCAAAGTCCCACCCCACTGGCTCAACGTCGACGGACCGACCATGCTCGAGGTCGCCCGCACACACCACCTCGAAGGCATCGTCGCCAAAAGCATCACCTCGACCTACCAACCCGGAAAACGGTCCCCGAGCTGGCTGAAAACACCGCTCCGCGCCAACACGGAAGGAATCATCTGCGGATTCGTCCCCGGATCCGGCAATGCCGCCGGCGGAATCGGATCTCTCATCCTCGGCGCCCACGACGACTCCGGATCGCTCGTCTACATCGGAAACGTCGGCACCGGATTTTCTTCGAGACAGCGCCGCGAACTACGCGAACAACTCATCGACATCGAACGACCCACCAGCCCGTTCGCGATCGCGCCACCACGAGCAATCACCCGTGAAGCCCGCTGGTCAGAGCCGCTTTTAGTGTGCGACGTCGAGTACCGCGAGTACACCGGCGGCGGACTCAGACACCCAGCATTCAAAGGTATGCGCATCGACAAGACCGCCGATGACGTCGACCTCCCCGGCCGACACTGACCACCGGCACGACGAGCAGCCGGAACCCAAAACAGATGCATCAAACTTGCATCTGATGCAACCCGTCTCCCTGACCTCGGACATGACGAAGCCGCCGGCACCGAAAGGTGTCCAGCGGCTTCACAGGGTCGGTGCCCGTCTTGCGCCTCTCGGCAAGTGGCCGCTCGAAGCGGCATTTCTGGGGTGGTACCCGGGGCAAAGAACCGAACACCGACAGCCTCTACAACGAACACCGTCGCAGAGTTATTCCGATCCGCTGACCAGCGCTGGCGGTCATTTCCGGGTGATGATCGTCCGCAACACGAAGCGGAAGACCACCGCGGTACCGGCCCCGACTGCCACGCCGGCCACCACGTCGGCCAGAAGAACCCCGACGGTGACACCGAGGACCGTTGCGGCCACGATCGCCAAAGCGACATCGGCAGGCGCCGGCCGAGGACTGGTGATCGCACTTCCCCTTCCGCGACAGTCGACGACGTACTCGCACAGATCATCACACGGCGTTTGGCGCGGAAGTCGGACCCACGCTGTTCAATGGGACAGGAACCGACTACGAGGAGGTCAGGCCATGTGCGGGCGCTATGCAAGCACAAGCTCAAGCAAGGAATTGCAGTCGTTTTTCGACACCATGCAAACCGTCGGCGACGAACTGCCCCCGTCCTACAACGTCGCCCCCACCCAACCTGTCCGGGTGATCCTCGAACGAACCCCACACGAGGAACCCGACGCCGAGCCCCAGCGCCAGCTCAGAACTGCCAAATGGGGCCTGCTCCCTGCCTGGGCAAAAGATCGGAAGATGGCGTCCAAACTCATCAACGCCCGCAGCGAAACCGTCACGGAGAAGCCCTCATTCAGAAATAGTGCATCCAAACGGCGCGCCATCATCCCGGCCACGGGATACTACGAATGGATGAAAAGCGAAGCAGGGTCGAAGATTCCGTACTTCCTTCACGGCGAGGACGACATCCTTGCAATGGCCGGACTCTACGAGTTGTGGCCCGATCCCGAACTGCCCGAAGATGATCCGAACAAATGGGTATGGACTTGCACAGTCTTGACCCGGCCAGCCTCAGATTCCTTGGGGCACATACACGACAGATCCCCGCTGATTCTGCCCGAATCATTCTGGGAGCACTGGCTCGACCCGACACTCACTGATAAAGGTGAAGTCCAGGCCATGATCAACTCCGTTCCGGAGCCGCACCTCGAACCCTATGAAGTCTCGACCGCTGTGAACTCTCCGAGGAACAACGGTCCGAGTTTGCTCGAGCCGATCGCCGGACCGGCGTAAAGCTCAGCCGCTCCCGAACCTGTTTTTATCGAACCTGTGTTCGAGTACCCTGGGTGTGCGGGACGTACGCGCGGATCCAGGAAAGCGGGGGCGAGGATGAATCAACAGCCCCACTCATCAGCAACAACAGTGCTGACCAAGGCGGAAAAGCTCGAACAGCTACGCCGCAAGATGGCCTCGATCCCTGCCCGCTCCGACGGCACCGAACCCGCTACGCCGTCGGTGATGCTCAAACCCGTCGGCGAGCGCGAGCCGACTCCGATCGTGGCCACCGCGCAATCAACCCTCCGGATGCTTCCCGTTCCGGAGCCGATCGGTGATCTGCTCCCACGCGGCGGGCTGGCCCGAGGAACCGTCGTCAGTGTCGACGGCGCAGCTTCAGTCCTGATCGGACTACTCGCCACCGTCACCGCTGCCGGTGGGCACGTGGCGGTGATCGGAATGCCCGGACTCGGACTCCTCGCCTTCCACGAGCAAGGCGGAGATTTAGCAAAGGTCGCGCTGGTGCCCCAGCCGAAGGACGCTGCAATCGACTGCGCCGCAATTTTGCTGGAGGGTTTCGACGTGGTTGTTCTGGGGCTCTGTGGCAGCGCTGTAACGCCCTCTCGCGGACGGGCTGTGGCCGCGCGCGCGAGGAGTAAGGGATCGCTGTTGATTGTCACAGAAGGGCAATGGGACGGTCCGGATCTGCGGATCTCGTCGCGGGTGTCCGGATATACGGGTCTATCAGCGGGGAGAGGGCGTGTGACCGGAGTCCAGCTCGACGTCGCGGCCGCCGGCAAAGGATTCCAAAAACGCACCGGAAGCCTGGAGATCCGCGACGAGAGCGGACAGCTCCGCTGGGCAACCGTCGACGACACTGCCCTCGCCGCGACACCGCCGCTCCGGGCAGCACAGTGATCAACACCGACCACTGGACCGAACGCTGGCCCGATCACCCCGTGATCAGGACATTCGACGAGCCGAGAGCAGTGAAAGTCGACATCGGCCGGGCACTTCCACTCGGACGCGGAGGAGCATCACGCGCCGATCACGTGAGCATGCGCGTGAAAACCTCCGCGCTCTACATGTCCGGATACCTGGACGGAGCCTTGAAATTCTGGGCGAAAATGCACGACGGCCAATGGCTGGCCGGAGTAACCGTGCGTGTCACCGATGCCGGCGGAACCAATCTCGTCGAGATCGACCTGCTCGTGACTGCCGACGCCGTCACCGAAGTGCCTGCTACCTCCTGAACGCACCAAAAGGGCCGGTGAGTAGTACGGCTCACCGGCCCTGCATGTACAAACACCATCTCGGCGACCGGTACGGTCGTTTGGGACGACCACCGCGGACATGCGGCCCGCGAGGGCGACGAGGGGCAGTCGATATCGCGCGGATGCCTTCGTGGGTCAGTCGTCGACGTTCTCCTCCAACAGCGTGCGGAAACTGGCAGCCAGTCGAACAACTGTGTTCGCGTTGTCATGGTCGACCAAGCACACACTTCCGTCCGCAGCGATCCAGATCGGATTCCCCGACCCGTCGTCAGCGAACACCACCCCGTCGATGAGGGCACCGTATGCGTCACGCGCCCCAATGGTCAGCTCGATGCATGTCTCACGACCGATAAGTTCGGCGTTGTCCCATGCGTGCACTGACACGCCCACGAAGCATCCACCCCAACGTCCCACGAACTCGGAGAAATCCTTGTCCGGGACGATGTCGAGCGCATGCAATCGCGCGTGAAGCTCGTCTGCCGGAATCGGACGGCCGGGACCGTAGAAGTCCACGGTGCGCTCGATGCGAGCGACCAACCCGTTTCCGAGAGCCATATCGGAAGGTTACTTACCGGCGCAGGACACTAGGGCACCCCGGTCGGTCGGATCACCAATTGCATCCGCCTGCCCGGCGGCCCGGCCACCTGCGGTGTCCCCCGAAGAGAACTCCGCTTCGCTCCGTCTGGAAAAGCGTTTTATTTGTTTCTCCTTCTGGCCTTCCGATTTTGACCGGCGGTGACCTGCGCGCAACCGCTGACTCCGCTTCGCTTCGGCCTTCGGCTCGAAAGACTTTTTCAACCCGCACTCGCAGGCTCGCAGAAAAACTCTTCCGCTCACCAGTTGCACTCCGGCCCCCTAATGCCGGTCCAACTCTCCTATGCCAGAAGGCGAAAAAAATCGGCGGGGAACGGGATTCGTCCCCAGCCACGAACGAAAGGTCACCGATGAGCGGCGACTACAACGCAGCAACCAACCACTACGCCGGACTGACGTGCGGGTGCGGTGACTACTCCTGCCCTCGCATGCACAACGACGCCGCACAGTGCGTCAATGCCGAGTAGACGACAGCCAACCCGCCCCCCGAAACAAAGGAAAACCACGTGAGCACCGAAACCGGCACCCTCGCACCCGCGCTAGTCGCCGTTGTCGAGGCGACCGCAGCCCTTGATGCAGCGATGTTCGACCGCAGCCGCGAAGGGTTCATCGACGTCACCGCCCTGGTCGACGCCTTCGCAGCCTCCCGCGCCGCAGCCCGCGACGCCGGACACCCCGAGGAGGACATCGACGCCGCCGCCGCCCCCACCAACTAACCACCCACCCATCCGTCACCTGCAAGGACGCGCAGCATGACCGACCACAACCGCCCGACCGAAGGAGAAAACGATGTACGGCTACGACCTGCACAACATCTGCGAGAAAGCAGATGCCTGGGCGAAGTTGTTCGAGACAGCCGAGTATCTCGACAGCGTCGTCGAGCACAACTGCTGTTCGGAAATCGACGTGTTCGTGGAGCTGCTCATCGCGCTCGACTACCACGGCCACGCCTCCGCCCTGATGGACGCACACATCGAGGCCGATAGCTGCCGAGACCGTCACCCCACGGCCGATCAAGTGATCTTGGAACCGGCCACCGCTTGAGATCGAAAACCCTACGGAAACAACACAACACCGGGCAGCTGTTACCTGCCCGGTGTTGTGTCCGAAAGTCTACGAGAGGCAACACCGTGACCGCAACACACACCGCCCCCGACGCAGCACTCGAGGTGGCGCAGCTGCACCCGGACACCCTCGACATCGGCGAGAACGTCCGCGACAGCGTCGATCTGGCGCAGACCCCCGACTTCGTCGAATCCATCCGCGAAAACGGAGTACTCGAAGCGATCAGCGCCGTCCGAACCGCAGACGGAACGATCGTCGTCCGCGACGGCCAGCGCCGCACCCTCGCCGCCCGCGAAACCGGCCTGACCACAATCCCCGTCGTGATCTACCCCGACACCGAAGGAAGCGACAAGGCCCGCGCCGTCGACCGGATCGGCAAGCAGATCACCGCCAACCGGCACCGCGAAGGGCTGACCGCAGCGCAGCACACCCGAGGGGTTGCGCAGATGCTCGAATTCGGCGCATCCATCACGAAGGTGTCCAAGACCCTCGCGATGGACAAAAAGGATGTCAAAGCCCAGGCAGCGGTAGGGAAAGCCGAGGCAGCCCGCGCCGCCCTCGACGCCGGACAGCTCGACCTCGCACATGCGGCAGTAGTGGCCGAGTTCGAGGAAGCCGGAGACGCCGAAGCCGTCGAAAAGCTTCTGGCCACCAGGTCGTACGACTTCGACCACGTAGCGGAGCGACTACGCGGGTTGCGTGAAGAACGGGAGGCATATGCCCTCGCCGCAGCTCCGTTCGCGGAGAAGGGATTTACGATCTTTCCCTTCGATCGGCGCAGTTTCCGTGACGAGGTGTCCCCGGCCGAGCTGGTCACCACAGACGGCGACGAGGTCACCCAAGAGCTGGTCGACGCAGCCCCGCAGTTCTGGGCAGTGTTTCTGGGATTGAACGATGCGTTTTTCGACAAAGCCACCGGCGAGCGCGTCGATTACGACGATGTCGATTGGGACACCGAGGACGACGATTCCGCCGTACCAGAGGAAGGGCTACGGCACGCCAACACCGTCGACTACCGGCCCGAGTACCTACCGGACTACTGGTGCATCGACCAGGACGGCGCTGGACTCGAGCCGCGACCGATCATCGACGCCGTTCCCGCCGCCGCAGGTGGCAGCGGAAACGACCCCGCCGAGGCAGCTCGGGCAGTGCGCGAGCAGGAAGCGAAGGACAAGCAGGAACGGCGACGAGTCCGCGAGTTGAACAAGCAGGCCGAGGCCGCGACCACCGTCCGCCGCGAGTTTCTGCGCACGACCTTGCTCGCCCGCAAGACCCCGCCGAAAACGGCAGCGGCCTACGTCGCGGCCACCCTCGCCCGCGATCCCGGACTGATCTCGGAATACAAGGCAGCGGAATCACTCGGTGAGCTGCTCGGATTCAAGGGCTACTACCCCGGCCGAGAGTTGGCCGAGCAAGTGGCGAAGGTGTCCGAGGCTCGCGCTCAGGTGCTGCTTCTCGCGTTGGTGATCGCCGCGCAAGAGTCCCGCATGGTCAAAGACGCATGGCGATCCAAGCCCAAGAATGCCGACCAGTACCTCAGTTTCCTGATGGAACAGGGCTACACCCTCGCCGCCGTCGAGGAAATCATCACCGGACAGCTCACATTCGACGAGGTCGCGATCGACTGACCCGATGAAGCGGCGATCCCCGGCCCGAAAGGGTTGGGGATCGCCCGCCCTTCCGCCCCGCACCTTCCGCCTCCGGCCGGCGGTCAGAGCCACCGGCGGACCGGAAGGGCGGAATACGGACACCACCACAGACACTCGAGAAAGCACCCGGCCGCCGGCCACGAACCGCGATAAAAGCGCAAGGAAAAGAAATCGACCCGCCCCGGTGTGAACATTCTTCTATCCCGACACTCGCGCATCAAGGCCGCTCCAGAAATAATATCCACACGCGCCACTCGCACGCTCGAACAAAGGCGCTACGATATTTTTTCCTACACTCACCTTGACCCACTCCCGCCGAGACCAGAATATCGGCACATACCGGGGGAGGGGGAGAAAATTCAGGTAGAACGCATGCAGGTAGCTGCGTATGTCACGGTTCGGCATTAGAGAAAGAATGTGGAAATGATTGAAGATGCCATTAACTAAAGCGGAAACTAATCGAAGAAATATCCACGAAAGTATTGGTTTATATTGCAATGTTCGATAGAATGAAATCAATAAAGAATCACCGACGAGGGGGAATGACAATGGCGATCACCGTATATACCAAGCCCGCATGTGTGCAATGCAATGCCACGTACCGCGCACTCGACAAAGCGGGAATCGAATACGACGTCATCGACATCACCGAAAACGCACAGGCCCGCGATTACGTCATGAGCCTCGGATACCTGCAAGCCCCCGTCGTCGTCGCAGGAGAAAACCACTGGAGCGGATTCCGCCCAGACGAAATCAAGAAGCTCACCACGGCCGCCTGATCACACACTTTCACCAGCGAAACGAGTTTCAATGAGGAAATCAAGCAGTTCGGACGGCGGGTGCATCAACGACGAACAGTCGGTCGTCGCGCAACAATGCCCAGATCACGCTCACTCGTCGACGGGCCAAGGCGATCACCGCTTGAACGTGTCTCATTCCTTCACTTCGTTTCTTGAGGTAGAACTCGCGGTTCGGTCCATCTTTGATGATGGAGGTTTGAGCGGAGAGGTAGAAGACGCGCCGCAGTCGCCGGCTGTAGCGTTTGGGTCGGTGCATGTTGCCGGTTCGGCGGCCGGAATCGCGGGGGACCGGAACCAACCCCGCTGCCGAGGCGAGGTGACCGGCATCGGAGTACGCCGACATATCACCGGCAGCGACAACGAATTCCGCGCCGAGGATCGGACCGATACCGGGCATGGATTCGATGACCGCAGCCTGTGGATGGCGGCGGAAGGTCTCACCGATCTGCGCGTCGAGACGAGCAAGCTGGACGTCCACTGCGAGGACTCTGTCGGCGATATCGGCCACCAACTGCGCCGCAACAGCCTCACCAGGCAGGACCACATTCTGCGCGGACGCCGCTTCCCACGCAATCTCGGCGACACCGTCCGCCCCGCGTACCCCACGTTTACCGAGCCACAAGCTCAAACGAACGCGTCCGCGTCGCCGAATGCCGCGCGGCGTCTGGAAACCGGTCAACAACACCAACGCGCCCTTGTGACGCCCGAAGTCGAAAGCCCGCTCGAGCGCAGGAAAGACACCGGTGAGAGTGTCACGCAGACGGTTGATCAGCCGGACTCGGTCAGCGACGAGATCGGTCCGATGCGAGGTCAAAAGCGCGAGTTCCGCGGCCAGCTGGGCCGGTGGAATCAACACAGACAGATCGCGTCGGTGTCGAGCAGTTTCCGCGATCACATAGGCATCGCGGGCATCGGTTTTCGCCTCCCCTCGATACGCGCCGGACATCCTGTTGACGGTGCGACCAGGGACGTAAACCGCACTCTGTCCGTGCGCGGCGAGAAGAGCAAGCAACAACGTCGAGGAGGTACCGGAAATATCTACCGCCCAATGGAGTTCGTCGGCCAAGGCCAGAATTTCGCTCAGCGCGTGCAATATCGCGGTCTCGTCGTTGATGATCTTGTGCGACCACACGATCAACCCTGCTTCGTCGACCACTGCCGCCCAATGATGGCCCTTGCCGGCGTCGATTCCAACCCATGCGTGGGTGTGAGTTTCTCTCATCGCTCCTCCATGTCGCCTACTCATATCAGGCCCGAGGAACACCCCACCGTCATCTCCGTAAACAGCACTCGAAGCACATTTTTCAATCAGCAGCCAGGGCGTCCCGAAGCGCTGGGCGGCCACTCGTTTCGAGCCACATAAGGCAGGACACCATCAGCCACACCCAGCACTTCCGGACCATCCAACAACTTACGGAGGACACCATGACCGCCGCCGCATTCACCTTCACTCCCGATGCAGACTTCGTCGACCGCGCACTCGACGCCGAGCTCCGCCGCGACAGCGAATCCGTCGACCGCAAACTCCGCACCATGCTCGCCGCCCTCGACGACTCCCTCGCCGGAATCAGTGATGCACGCGAAGAGCTACACACCCTCTACACCGCCCCCGGCACGGACACCGCCGAAGACGTTGCCGCCCATGACCAGGACATCGCAACCCACCTCGCCGAGGCTGCCCGCAACCTCCGCGCGGCCACCGAGATCCTGCGCAGCCACCGGCAACTCACCTCACCGCGACCCTGACCTCCCATGCCCATCGGCGACAGCAAGGACCCCGACGTGACACTCTCACTGGCCACCGTCCCCGACTTCGACGACCTCACCGACAACGACAGTGAGATCGACGAATACAGCACCATCATCGAAGTCGAGGTCGAGGATCAACTCCTGTGCTCGCTTCTCTGGGCGCCGGGCGCAAGCGCGAAGCGTGCAGTCGAGGCCCTGACCAGCGCAGACTTCTACCGACCCGTGAACGCGGCACTGTTCACCGCGATCTCGGAACTTGTCGAGGCCGGCAAACCTCACAACAGTGCCCACGTCTTCACCACCTTGCAGCAGGAAGGCCGCACCAGCGGGCACCTCGGGAAACAGCTCACCAAAGCACTCACCGACATCACCACCATCGGCGTCCCGTCCGCTGAACTCGAGCACAACATCGCCGCAGTCCTCACCCAGGCCTACCGGCGCGGATTCCGCGAAGCAGCACGATCCCTCGCCCAAGCCGCCGACGAGCTCCCCGAAGACCAACTGTTCGAGCACCTGCTCAGCATCGGCCGCGAACGCCGCGCAGCCTCCCAACGCCTCGCCGCCATCCGCGAAGGCCGAGCATGAACACTCCAGACAAGCCAGATCAGCGAATCAGCAGGCCGGGGGTGGTGAAACACAGCATCTTCGGTGTCCTCACCCTCGCTGTCGCAGCCCTGGACTTCGCCATCGGAACCAGTCGAACCCTCATCGCCGGAGTCGGATTACTCGCCCTTTCGACGTACAGCTTCCTGAAAGCGTCCAAACTCCGAAGGTCGCCCCTCGAGCAGACAGGAACCCAGAACATGAACGATGACGAACACGACGCCTGGCAGCTGCACCACCACGGAGCCGATTGGGACGAAATCGGCACCGAAATGGGATGCAGCCCCACCACAGCGCAAACCCTCGCAGCCGCCTACGAAAAACGCACCGACAACGCCGCCGCACAAACCCAAAACACCCTGTTCTGACACCACCCTCGCAGGTCTGTTGATCGCAGGAAACAAGCAATGATCAGGTAGAATAGACAACGGTGCGCAGCTCCCCTGCGCACCGCCACGCTCGACCGAGTCGACGAAGGAGCACCGGTGACCACTGCACGCAACGCACAGTCGCACATGACCGAAGCCCAGATCGACCGAGCCATCGCCGCCGCTACCGCCGGACACCGCATGGCCGGCATGGAACCCAGCGAATACGGCATCGAAGTCGGCCGCCGGCAACTACGCGGAGAAATCACCGGCGACGAAGCAGTCGCACTCGTCCTCGCCGAAAACCGCCGCCGCCGAGCTGCCCGCAGTTGAAAGACCCGTACGTCGACCCCGACACCGGGGTCCTGATCAACAAACTCGGGCACACCGACCCGCAAGCACTCCTCGAGGACGAAACCGAAGCGGCGTATCAGCGCATTCTGCAGCTCGAATTACAGCCCATCGCAGGTAATTTCGACTTCGAACACCTGAAGAAGATCCACCAATTCATCCTGCAAGACGTCTACGACTGGGCAGGCACCCTCCGCACCCGCGACACCGGCGCCGTCGGCATGAACCTCCCACACTGCCGACCCGAACACATCGAAAACCAAGCAGCGTTCATCTTCCGCGGAATCGCCAAAGACAACTTCCCCCAAGGACTCCCGAAAGACCGCGCCGTCGACCGACTCGCCTACCACTGGGGCGAAACCACCGTCCTGCACCCGTTCCGAGACGGCAATTCCCGCACACAACGAGTCTTCTTCGACGAACTCCTCAAATCCTCCGGCTGGACCATCGACTGGCAGAAAGTCCACGCCTCCGCAGTACAAGCAGCCCGCTACGTCGCAATGGAAGCAACCCACACACCGCTCCGCGACGTCCTCGCCCCCGGCGTACACCGCAACGGCACCGAACCGCCCACGCTCGCCAGCACTCAAGGCAACGTCATCCACCTCGAGGTGGCCGAGCACCACAAAGCGATGATCGACCACCTCCGCAGCGGAAACCGCGCACCGTACAACCCGAACGAACTCAGCGACCTCATGCGCGGCCGCCTACTCGACTACCCGTCACAGCCACCGACAGGTTCACGAGAATCAGGGACGAGCGGGCCGGAAACCTCGCGGACCCAGACACCGAAACGCTCCCACGACCTCGGGCGTGACTGAAAACTTCCGGACAAAAGCGGGCTGACCACAATAAATGTGGCCCGTACTCTGCTCCTACTGGAACTTTTCGGTGTGATCGCTCAACAGCCGAGCAAGAGCGCGAACGGTTTTCGGGTCAGTCATATCGCCACCGCGCGCGCAACCGATCCGCGCACCGGACGCCGCCTCCGCAGCCCGCAACTCCCGATATGCCTCAACAAGCTCAGGACTCGGATTCGCCATCAGCTCCGCCCGACGCTTCTGCTCAGCCTTGTGAGCCAAACGCAACTTGCTAGACAGCTGCTCTTCGCGCCAGATCCTGAACCTGCGACGCTTCCACGGAGAACGAACCGCAGCACCGCCCGTCCATGCCGCGAACTGCTCCTTGTCCCGCTCCCACATCCGCGGCCGAAAATCCGGACTCCAACTATCCATCAACGTTTCCCCCATCAAGCGCCGACCTGCGGATACACCCAAAATAGCAGGGGATAGTCGCTCTCGACGACGTCTCCGCCACACCCTCGGCCCGTCAGGCATCCAGCGAAGCGGCACCAAAAAGCATCCCCAACCCCGCACCCGCGACCATCAAAACCACCAACACCGCAAACGCCAACAGATCCCCGATTGTCGCCGGAAATTCCACCGGAGGAGTGATCGACTTCGCAGGCTGCTCCACGAAACTCGCGTCGATCAGCAACCACGACGAAATGCCGAACACGAAAGAGACGGCCACGCGCCCCAACGCCGCGCCCACGCGCTCCAACGACACATCTTTCATAGCCTCAATGACCGACAACGAAGCCACGAAACATGCCCCAGCCGCTCCCACCATCAAAACGAACCACCAGTCCTGCATCGCCGCCGAGGTCGAAAGAGAAACAAAACTGAAATCACTCTGACTTGGCATAGCAAACCCCCACGCAACATTGAAAGGACTCCCGGAATGCCGCCCCGACAGGAGCGACAAAAAGAATTATCCACATCCCCTGGCGCCTCCGCTACCCAATCCCTACACACCCCGGGCAGCGTGAACCGACGACGCACTGCAATCGAATCCGCATCAAAGAGCCTCAGAAACAGCAACTTTCGTGCAGGTGACGTCACCCCCGACGTCCCGAAGAGTAACGAAAAGCCCGCATGACCCACTGTCTGCGAGATAGCTGAGATTCCACGCCACCTGAACTTTTAATCGATGTGTTGTAAAAAATCTCGCTATTCCATCGAATTAGCAAACTTCTCAATAATAAGGAAAAGGAGGAACAGAAACAGGCCCGGCGGTTTTATGCGTCACCAAATCGAAATGAAAGAATCGGAACGAATCGGACAGATTTGCATGGTGTTAGACGCTCCGGTGCAACACAAAACACCCGAAAAAAATTGAAGAGCTACCGCGACACCGCGCGTGTCGAGTCCCGTCGCTCCCGCACAATCACCCCGCGAGCCACCCGAGCGGGAGGTGCGAACGCCTGGCCCGTTGCCGGCGGTGTGTTGGCGCCTGCCCGGCGGCCGGCCACCTACCGGTGTCCTCCGAATTGAGCTCCGCTGCGCTCCGCACCAGCGAAAAGCGTTGATTTGTTTGTCCTTCTGGCCTTCCGATTCTCGTCGGCGGTGACCTGCGCGCAACCCCTGGCGGCGATGCCGGCCCGAGGGCTCCGAGAAATTTTCTCAACCCGCACTCGCACGCTCGCAGAGAAATTTTCCCGGCCCAGGGGTGGCACTCCGGCCCCCTCATGCCGACGCGATTCTCCTTTGCCAGCAGGGCAAAAAAATTGGCGGCCACCGAGCAGGTGGCGCCACCGGATCAGCGGAGGTTGAAAGTTATGGGCGCGAAGACCACGGCAGACAAGAGCGCGGCACGACGCGAGCAGGCCGCCGCACTGCACGAGAGCATCACCGCGAAGGTCGCCCAGCTCACCGACACCGACGCATGGGCCGCCTACCTGACCGCCGCAGCAGCGTTCCACTCCTACAGCTTCAACAACGTCATGTTGATTTTCTCGCAGGCCCCCGACGCGAGCCAGGTCGCCGGATTCCGCAAGTGGCAAGAACTCGGACGCCAGGTCCGCAAGGGCGAAAAGTCGATCAAGATTTTCGGCTACTCGACCAAGAAGATCACCGAAACCGACACCGAGACCGGCGAGGAAACCACCCGCCGCGCAGCACGGTTCCCGATCCTGTCCGTGTTCGACATCGCCCAAACCGACCCGATCGAAGGCCACCCCGCCCAAGCAGCAGAAACCATCACCACCCGACTACACGGCGACGACCCCGCCGCGATCTACACCCGCATCGCGCAGGTGATGACCGAACAGGGATGGACCGTCACCCGCGAGCACATCGCCGGAGAAACGAACGGCCGAACCAGCCTCGACGGATCACGCCGCATCATCGTCGACGACAAGATCAGCGACGCCCAAGCCGCGAAAACGATGATTCACGAAGCCGCCCACGCGCTCATGCACGCCAACGGCGACATCGACCCCGCCGAGCTGCACCGAGGCCGCGCCGAAGTCGAAGCCGAATCCGTCGCCTACGTCCTCGCCGGACTACTCGGACTCGACACCACCGACTACAGCATCGGCTACATCGCCGGATGGGGAAACGGAGACCTCGAGGTCATCACCGACACCGCCCGCGCAGTCCTGGCGACCGTCCACACCCTCGCCGAGGCACTCGAACCCGCCACCGACGAAGCCGAGGACACCGCAGCCGCCTAGACGGCAGCACCCCACAAACACAGTGCGACACCGGGCGGAAGGAGCCCGCCCGGTGTCGCACCCGAAAGTCTACGAAAGGGCAACGACATGAGCACCACGACCGACGAGCTGCGCACCGACACGATGTACAGCAACACTATCGACACCGCGTACCCCGCGATCACACCCTCAGGAATGGCGACCGCCGAGATCCTCGAGACACTGACCGCAAAGATCACCGCCGCCACGAGCGCGGTAGGGATGCAAGCGGAAATCGGGTGGCTCACCCTCGCGCACGAAGTGACCGCCCGCGAAGCCGTCGCCCTGCTCGCCGTCGCGACCCGCCGCGCCTACGACGCCGGACAGATCGCACCCTCACGCGTGAATCGGGTTTACGGCAGAGTCGAGCGCGCCGCCGCACCGCACGGAATCCGATTCCGATGGTGAATGTCCCGAAGGCGGAGACGATGGTGGATCCGCAGATGTTCACCGGATGCGTTCTCGCGGGATGCTCGAACATCGTGGCCGAGGACGGAGAAATCTGCTCGCAGTGCCGCCACATCTTCGGCGACATGATCAGGCTCGTATCCGAGCGCGAGCGCGCCGAACAGCCACGGCCCGCCGCGACCGGAGCGCAGGTGTTGACCCGGCGCAATCAACGGTGCTGGCTGTGCGAGGGTGCTGGCTGTGCGAGCAACGCCGCACCTGTACCCGCGTCGGTGGTCAGTGGGAGTGCCGTGACTGCACGCTCCCGGCACCAGCGTGACACCCAGGACATTCGCCGCTACTAGCTGCGAGCCTGCACCTTCAAATCCGCGAAACCGGACGCACCGAGTGCAAGGCCCACCGTCACCCATAAAGCGGCAGAACCGAGTCCCGAACTGAAATAGGACAACACAGCCGCCACCAGAAAGATTGCGACAGTCGTAGCCCAGAGCAGCTTTCGTGCCTTCAAGCTCACGCGATCCCCCTAAAACAGTGTTCTCGACTCCGACCCTGCGAGCGTATCGCCGCAGTTACGTTGTCGCCTGCCCGGCGGCCGGCCACCTTCGGTGTCCCCCGAAATGAACTCCGCTTCGCTGCGTCCTGATGAAGAGCATCTTTTTGTTCTCCTTCTGGCCTTCCGATTCTCGTCGGCGGTGACCTGCGCGCAACCCCTGGCGGCGCAAGCGCCGGCCGATGGCTCCGAGAAATTTTCGTCACTCGCAAGCTCCCGCCGAAATTTTCTCGGCCCAGGGGTGGCACTCCGGCCCCCTCATGCCGACGCGATTCTCCTTTGCCAGCAGGCGAAAAAAATTGGCGGGGCACCCGGCCCGGTCACTTTCATCAGCGAGGGGAACGACATGCAGCGCATCCGTTTGAACACCGCCACCGAGGTACTTGCCTCCATCCCCACCATGCTCGGATTCATCCCGACCGCATCGGTCATCGTGATCATGCTCAAAGACGAAATCGTCGACGGCCGAACCACCAAGCAGATTGCCCTTGTCGCGCGGACCGACGCCGCCGCAGGCGAGGGCGCCGAATTCGATCCGGCCCCGTACCTCGAAGCTGCCGCACGCGCCGACACCACCGCCACGATTTGCGTTGCCGTCGCCGAAGACGCCGCCGCAGTCATCGCGCTCGACCAGATCGCGATCCTGCGCCAGGGATTCCGTGACGCCGGAATCCACGACATGCTCGCCTTGCACGTCACCGCGCTCGAAGCCGGAGCGTTGTGGACCGACCTCGACACGTACGCGACCGGACTCACCGAAGACCCGAACGCCTCAACGTTGAGCATTCACAACGCCGTCGAACAAGGTCGCACCACCGCAGCCTCACGCGAGGACATCGCCGCCCGCTACGCCGTCACCGTCGAAGCGGACACCGCACCCGCACACGCAGCGCTGCACGCGCAGGGACCGGACTTCGTTCGCCACGCCGTCACCGAACTCGCGACACTCATCCGCACACGGGGCAACCCGGACGCCGAGCTGGCCGTCCGTGTCGGACTGTGCGCCACCATCAGCCCCACCGCACGCGATGCCCTGATGTTCACCGCCAACGGAAACGAGCACGCCGCCGCCCACGCGTTCGCGACAATCGCCCGCCAGGTACGCGGCAACGCCCGCATCCAGATTCTCACCGTCGCGGCGTACTGCTCATACATCAGCGGCGACGGACCCAGTACCGGCATCGCACTCGAGGCCGCCCAAGCCGCCGTCATCGACGGCAACGGCGAACACGACACCCCACTGCGCAACCTGCTCGACTTCGCACTCGAGCACGCAGTCTCGCCCGCAGCAGTCACCACGCAACTGCACGCGATCGCCGCCGACGCAGCGCGATCCTTCGGCGTCGACGTCGACAATCTCGACAGCTGAAAATCGGCAGCGGCCCCGACTTCGCGAAGAAGTCGGGGCCGCTCCCGTATGCGGTGGCAGTTGTTCGGGCATCGAGCCCTAACAACCGCTGCGCCAGCTCCCCAGAGCGCCACCAGTGCAATGCGGCGCACCGAAGATCAATCGAACAAGTGATCCGTGGTTCCCGGCGCGGGAAACGCGAAATCGATCTGAGCACGCGCAACGGGTTCGCCAGTCAGTCCTTCGACAACAGCGGCAAGATCCGCATCGGTGATCACGTTCAGATGCTTCGTCGATTGGTACATCGCGGCCTCGACTGCGGAGCGTTCCACAGGGATGTTCTTGTCATTCACGGCTGGGCCTTTCGTTGTGTGCGTGGAGCTAGTGGAGAAGTCACGAGTTCAGCACCCACTGCACTTCGATGATCAGGTTGGCGAATCCGTGGGCAGCGATCGCCGGCCACAGTGAACGGGTGTACAGGGCGAGGACAGTGAACAGTGCGCCGCCGATGAACGCCGACACCACATTGCCAAAACCGAACTTCAGGTGAGCGAAAGCGAAGAGCACGAGCATGACCGAGGCAACCGACAGAATCAGAACACGATTCGACGGTTTCCAACGCTGGATGGCGAGAACGCCGGACCGGTGCAGAATCTCCTCCGGTAGTGCTGCGTGGAGGAAAGCCCCGGTCACTGCGGTGAAGATTCCACCCCGGATCAGAAATTCCTTCCGAGCCTCGTTCGCGGCGATGGTGTCCGGATCGGTGACCGGAAACCACGTATCCAGATTCACGCCATATGCGAAGAGGAGATAGTTTCCGATCGCGACGAGAACCGGAATCAGGAGAACCCACAACCCGATCCTTCTCCACGCAGACATCTGCGAGTTCGGTCGCGGCATGACAAAGCCCAACCACCGGATCGACCGCACCCAGGTGACGCGCAGCGAACGGGTCAACGATCGGATGCGCGGCCAACGGCCGCCGGCTTTTGCTTTTGCGATCGGCGGGACAAGAGCAAACACCAACCAAAACAGCCACGAGAGAAACGCGTCTTTGAGGTTCTCGCGAGTGGGGTCGTCCACGGCATACGCAGCGTTGTGAATCGCGTAACCCAGTAGCACCGTGGACAAGAACCGAATCTGCGTACGCGCCGGAATCAACCGGTACCACGCGTCCCTCATCAGTTCGTAGCGCGAGCGAACAACAGTGAGCGGCGTCGTCCCCGAGCGAACAGCCGGTGTGGTCACCGTGCGCTGTCCTAAGCGCTCTTCTGCTCACCGGATTCAGTGGCCGGCGAGGCGGCCGGTGAAGTTTCGATCTTCTTCGCCACCGGCTTCTTCGTCGCTGTCCGCTTGGCTGCTGACTTCCGCGCAGCCGGCACACGCCACTGTTTGATCGACGCTTCGGTGAATCCGACACGGAGCGCTTCACTGATCGCGGCATCGAGGTTGCCGACGTTGGCGGCATCCTTGCGGGCGAACTCCTCACGCGTGTCGAGCAGCTCCTTGTGTGCAGTCGCCACCACACGGATGATCTTCATCTTCTCTTCGGCTTCCGCCTTGATAGCTGCGTCGAGTGCGTCGAAATCTGGTGTGTTCGGTGTCGTGTTCATGCGCTACATCGTAGGAGAAATCTCGCCCGTCCGTGCACCACTGAACGTGCGCTAAGCGCAACTCGCGGAGACTCGTCCCGTTGTCCCCGGGTGGGTGTCCGGGGCGGCGTTGTGTGCACACCAGACGCGGAGCGGAGGAATCTGGTGTGTGCCCAATGCCGAGAACCCCGGTGCCCGCCTGTGGGCAACATCAACCACCCGAACTGCGTATCGACGCGCTCCGCGCGGCGCATCTTCTTTTCTCCGAGATTCGACCACAGATCGGGACTGCTCCGATCCTCATATGGATGCCCGAGATTTCCCTCTCCGCTCCGCTGCGTCTCAGGCACCCACAATCGGGACCAGCCCCCAAATGGGGACGAACTCAAGACCGGAGGAACTCGCGGGCTCGTCCTGGCGCTTTTTAGATTTCGGGGACGAGACTCAGAGCGGAAGTGACCCCGAAATCTGTGCCCCGGCAGAGCAAGATAGTAACTTAGGTGCCCTAAGTTGGGTCAGGTCTTGCCGCTGCGCTCTGGACCTGAGACACTGGCGTGTAGCCCCACGTGGTGGGGGCGCTGCGCTGGGCCGAAGGGAGGCACGACGGACATGAGTGAAGACGAGGTCAGTCGACCCCGCCGGTTCCGTCGTGAACGCCGGGAGAATGTGCCGGGCGGTCGAGCTGGCCGGCACGTGGTGAAGGTGACTCCAGAGGAGGAGTCCGAGTTGCTGCGCCGTGCGCAGGAAGCGCGCATCACCGTGGCGCGGCTGATGGTCGAGTCCGCCCTGTCCGACTCCGGTGAAACTGCTACTGATCGTCGCGATCTTGCTGCGGAGTTGTTCTCCGCGTTCCGGTTGTTGTCGGCAATTTCTATCAACATCAACCAGATGGCGAAAGCCACCAACGCAACCGGAGACATCCCCGCCGAACTGAACGGCGCACTGGTCAGCGTGCGGCGTTTGGCGGACCGGATTCACGGCACCCTCGACGAGATGTCCGCGCCGTGATCGTCAAGATTTCCCGCGGCGCCAAAGTCACCGGACTGATGTCGTACCTCGCCGGTCCGGGCAAGAGCAACGAGCACAGCGACCCCCATCTGGTGGCCGGCGACTACGCGATCATGGCGTGGTACGACGACAATGAACTCAGCGGCGTCGACGCTCTCGCGATCGGCAAGCAGATCGACCAGCCCCGCAAAGTGTTCGGCACCGAAATCCAGATCCCGAACTACCTTCGTGATGAATCCGGCCAAGACGTTCGCGACAGTCACGGCAAGAAGGTCCGCGATCCGATCGACCTCTACCGCGA
Organism: Rhodococcus qingshengii JCM 15477; assembly: GCF_023221595.1. Lineage (NCBI taxonomy): Bacteria > Bacillati > Actinomycetota > Actinomycetes > Mycobacteriales > Nocardiaceae > Rhodococcus > Rhodococcus qingshengii. The sequence goes on along the minus strand of NZ_CP096565.1, from coordinate 31,552 downwards.
CGGAAATGTCTGGCATTGCTCGCTCTCGCTCAAAGCCGACGAAGGCGAGCTGACAGACGAGCAGTGGAACAAGATCGCCACCGAGTTCATGGACGAAATGGGTTTCACCGACACCTCCGGCCGCAGCCCCGCCAGATGGGTCGCCGTCCGTCACGGAGTGTCCGCGAAAGGCAACGACCACATCCACATCGCCGCATCCGCCGTGCGCGAAGACGGCACCAAAGTCAACCTCTACCGCGACTGGAAACGAGCCAGCGTCGCGGCTGCTCGCATCGAACGCGAACACGGCCTCGCTGTCATCGAGTCCCGCCAGAGCAAGACCGGCGAACGCGGATACCACCGAGCCGAAAATGCGCGCGCAGTACGCAACGGGAAGACCGAACTCGACCGCGATCTCCTCGCACGGCGCGTGCGTGCTTGCGCGACATCGTCGAAGTCCGAGGCGGAATTCGTGCGCCGACTTCGCGGGCAAGGGCTGATCGTCCGGCCCCGCTTCGCCTCCGGCCGCGATGACGTCGTGGTCGGCTACAAGGTCGCCGTCAGACCCGATCGCGATGCAATCGGAGCCGATGGAAAGCCGATCTTCTACGGAGGCGGTCATCTAGCAAAAGACTTGACCCTCCCCCGTCTCCGGAAGGAATGGGAAGACACCCCTACGGCGTCATCGGAGGCCGTCGACGAATGGCGTAGCGCTCGGCGCGAGCGTCCCGCCGCGCGACCCGGACGTGAAGCGAAAATGCTCGACCCGAAACTGCTCGAACGAGCCGGTCGGGACATCGCGGCCTGGAACAAATACCTAGCTTCGATTCCCGTGACCGACCGAGCGCAATGGGCACGCGCGGCGGGACGCACGGCAGGCGTTTTTGACGCATGGTCAGTCCGCACCGAAGCCACACCAGGACCCCTTGCCCACGCTGCGAAACAACTAGCCCGATCCTCACAGATCCCCGCACATCAGCACGCACCGAAGAGGGCAGGCGTCGTCTCCGCCGGCGGTGCGGCCCTGATCTTGATGCAAACAAGCCCGCAGCTCGGCAAGACCGCGTCGTACGCGCTGTTGATGCGCCAACTGATCAAGGCAGTGGAAGCGATCGCTGCCGCACATCGTGCAGCCGGCGACCTGAGCCGGGCGCGTGACCTCGAGATGACTGCGCGAGTGGAACTCGCAGTGATTCATCGTCAGATGCCTCAACCTCGCGCCGAGGTCGAGCGTGTCGAATCCGAGGGCAGCGTCGCAGTGCTCGAACGGTCGTTTTCGGAAGAGCAGACAACGGTGGAACCAATTCCGTCGACGGATCAGGCAGGGAGCGATGCCGCAACGCTTGCCGCCGGTGACTTCCCGGTTTCCGCCCGCGAAGCAGCAAAGCGCGGCCCGTCTCCAATCCCCTCGAAACTCGATCCCCAACGAGAACAGACCCGAGCGGGAAGAAACCGGGATCACGGCCCCCAGCGCTGATGCTCCAGCAGTAGCCCCGGAATCATCTTTGGCACGGCGATCGGCGGGCGAAACAGTATGATCGGTCGGTGCTGAACACGCCCAATGAAGGCTCGGGGCTCGATGAGTCCGCAGTGGTTTCGACCTCGGATCGCAAGGTCTTCATCAGCTGGGCCCACCGCAACGTCGATTGGAACGACGAGCAAGAGCAACAGTGGACAGGCCAGGCACACGCCTTCGCTGAGCTTTTGATCCGCAACGGGTTTCCGAACACCGAAATTGACCTGTGGTATCTCGATAGTCCAGTACCGGTCTGGACTCGGTGGGGACCGCAGCAGATCGAAGATGCAGATTTCGTGGTCGTTCTACTCAGCAATGCATGGAAGGAACGTTGGGAAGGGACGAACGATCCCACAGTCGGCGCTGGTGCAGCCGGGGAAGCCAATACTTTGCGGGGGATATTTCAACGGAACCAGCAGGAGTTTCAGCGCAAGGTAGTGCTTGTTGCGCTACCGCCGATTGATGGCCTATCGGGAGTGGGTGACAGTGCTCTCCCCGATGAACTACGTGGAGTATCACGAAAAAATGTCAAGCAACTGACGGACAGTGGGATCGGCGAACTCGTACGACTTTTTACGGGTCAGCCTCGGTACACGAAACCGACGGCCGGACCGGTACCGGTCCTACCTCCCATTCAAGCGCCGGCGCTCTCCACGGCGACGAGGCCGGTCCCGGGGTTGGCCGAGGAACCCTCAGCAACAGCACCAACAAGCGGCCCAGTGAATGTGTCCGGAAGCGGTAACACCGTGATGATCGGAAACAACCACGTTCATCAGCCGACGATGTCTCAGTCGACCTACGAACTAATCGGCCGGACAAGCTATTTAGCCGGATCCATGAGCGCATCAACCAGTCGTCGACGCCGACTGCGGTTCGGCGCAGGCCTGGACGAACAGCAAGTTGAGCGTTCACTTCTAAATGCAGTGGCTGTTCCTTCTCGGATTGATGAAATCGGACCGGGCGAGATACGCGTTTTGACCGGGCCATTAGGTTCTGGAAAGTCGGAGATAGCCGAGGAGTGGTTGAGAGCAAGCATCAGACGGGCTCAAAATGACGACTCCGCGCCGGTGCCGCTCTTCATCTCGGCTAAGGAGTTGGACGAGACAGTCGATGTCCGAGTGAGCCGCGACATCGGTTCAGCCACGGTACTGCGGTGCGGTGTCGACATAGTGATTGACGGGCTCGACGAACGTACGGACTTGGCTGCCACAAAAGTGCAAGAGGCATCGGAATTCGTTGCACGTTGGACCAAATCCCGGGTTGTGCTGACGACTCGAAATCCCGATCTACGCGACGAGTCGGTACAGGTCGCAATGAGCGACATGACCGACGCGCAGGCGGCAGAGCTGATGAGCGCTGTCGCCGGTCGCCCGATCCCTCCGCTTGGTGCCCAACTGACAAAGTCAGTCAGACGACCCCTATTCGCGGTGCTGACGGCGTCGCACGCGACCGCGAACGACGGAGTGACAGGCACTTCCGAACTCATCGACCGTGTCGTCGAACAAATCGTGGAGTCGGAAGGGATGGAACTGATTCCCTATCTGATGGAACTTGCAATCGAAACCGTCAGCACCGGGAAAGCCGTAGACCCCACCAGATTTGCCTCACTCGAGATCGCCTCCAAGATCCGAAAATCTCCGCTGGTCACCGGCGCAGGAAAGACATGCGCCTTTTCCCTGGCCACGTTCGAGCAGTGGTTCGCTGCGCAAGCGATACTCGACGGAAAGGTCGACGTAGTACCTCTGCTGTCTTCAATGCGCTCCTTCGACAGGTGGAAGTACGTCTTCTCGATCCTGCTCGCTGCTGGGGAACCCACCAAAGTCGATCTGGTCATGGCTGATATCGCTCGTTGGAATCCAGGTGCAGCTGCCTGGATCATCAAGGAGACCGAGAGAGGCGGGCTGACACGGCATATTTCGGAACTCGAAGAGTCCGACTGGGAAAGCGCAGGACATCGCATCCGCTACGCCCAAGCAGCGTGGCTTGCCGGACTCGGTCCGCTCGGACAGGCCTTCTTCTCGTCTTTCGCGGGAGTCGCATCAGGGTTGGATGACATCGCACTGTCGGTCCGCATTGGGCGGTCCAAGATCGCTGTCTCATGGATCGCACCTCGCGACGGGGAAACGGGCAGCTTGCCCGAGATCATCAAAGCAGGGCACGACTTCGAATATCGCGTGATGGTAATGAGGCAGCATGCCCTGCCCACGGGCGTCAACTGGGTTTGGGCACTGACACAGTCCTACTTGCGCGACGACATCTCGAGTTCCTTCAAAAACTTGATTTTGGGCACGGCAACGGAACCAGGAATCGTTCGGGACGAGCTGACCTCCGGAAGCCCTGAGACCATCGGTACCTGGGGCTCTACGATGATCACGCCCCAGTTGTACCCCGGTCCCGACATTTCACCGTCCCAGGAAGATCCTTGGGGGAATTTCACTGCTCGCCGCATGCACGAACGGGTTTGTGCGATCGCCACAGCAGCGCTTCAGTGCTACCACGAGTTGGTGGAACGACTCGTTCCCAACTTCACAGGCACACTTGGAACCCAGGGGCTCTTCCCCGTCGAGTTCTTCGGAGACGTCAATTTCACCCCGGGAGAGGATCAGGGGGCCTTTAGCTTCGGCCCCCCGGAAGCAGGCCTGGGATGGACACTTCGCGCGCGGGCATCAAGCCCATTCGACGAGGCCACCGCCCTATCCAACACGGTCAATCTCACGCTCAACGACGAGAAAAGATCCGCAGAGATGTCCGACGACAGAGATGTGCAGTACGCCCAGTTTCAGGCATATATGGCCCAAAGCCCTGAGTTTGCGGAGTTCGCACCATCTTTCAGCACGGTTAGTCAGCGGGTTTCTCCGACCGAATCGACGCCGGCGACGGGCCTTGCATCCGGCTTGCTCTGGGGAGATCTCGAAAAACTCAACTGGGTGTCCGGGCAACGACCGCTGTTGTGATAACTCGGCCGAGTGCGCGTAGACGAAAGAAGAAGTCGAAACGAACTTTGCCGAAGATTTTGGATCACCGGGATCGGTGAGTTCTCAACCCCCAGCGTTTGAAAGAACGGAGGCACGGAGGCACCACCGAGGCACCATCAAGAACCGCGAAATGTGAATCAGGGGGATAGCTGTGACAGATATGGACGCATCGACGTGGTGGATGCACCAACCGGGGACGGAGTTCAGCGAAGGGGTGTGGCTGGCAGGATGGGACGATCAAAGCACGTGGGGATGGGAACTCGGAAACTACTTCCTGTCGCTGTTGCCGAACGGGGCTCCCGATGACGTAGTCCCACAGTATTTCGGGCTTCCCTTCTCCCACACCAGTTCCGTTGTGGCAGCAGCCGCCCGAGCAACCCGCGCGGATCCACTAAGCATCTGCAAGGCTCTCGAAATCTTGCCACCGCCCGGCCCGCTCCCGAGCGAATCACAGGTCGCCACCTTGCAGATGAGGGCGCGCGAACTCGGTGCCGGCGAATACGCCGGGGGTCAGAACGCTGCATGCGATTGGCTCCTCGGCCGCTCTTCGATCTGCCCCGGCTCCGGCTGGAATTGGTATACCGGGCAGCGTCCGGACCGCGCCATAATCGCGGCCGAGGCCGAGATCAACACCGGCGAAATCTACCTCGACCCGACGAGCCCCCGAGAGGTCTACCGAAGAGGCGTCGACGAAATACTGGGCCGAATCGTCGCTCGCTTCAATTGACCTGGCCAGCAAAATGCACAGCCAGCCTGCTGAGGCGATTGCTTGGGCAGTTTTGGGACGCGTTCAGGTATCCGTCAGTCACCGGTTGGGACTCGAGTCTGCGCTGTCGAGACCGTGGCGATGACGCGATCGGGCGCAGTGAGGAGTTCAGCGACACGGCAGAAAGTTTCGTTCCAGTCCGTAGCGCTGTCGAACTTTTTGGACTGAAGAGCACCAACGAACATAGCTCGTACGGGCGCCGCTATTTCTGCAAGATAGGAATCCTCTAGCGCTCTAGAAAACTGCGCAAAGGCCTGCGATGAGGCATCGTCGCAGGCCTTTGCGGCGTGAGCGATAGCAGCCACCTTCGGGTCCTTGGCGGTCTTGGGGAATTGCCGTTCGAGCCTTCCGATTCCAGACGTGTCCGGACGTGCGGCCTCGATCGCGGCGCATTCGGCCGCATACGCGATTGCTGCTTGTGCCGCGGCCGCACACGGACGATTGCATATCGCAAGTGGGATGGTGACCGTCTGCACTGTCGCGATCACCGAGGGGACGACAGCGAGCGAGATAGACCCCTTGTGCTCGTGGCGGTTGATATACCGCAGCACACGATGCCCGTCCGCTCGCACAACCGACTGGGCGGTGAGACCGAACCAGTTGCTGGCCTCCCCACGCACATCTGTGACGTCTTTGGCATCGACACAAAGCGTGATTCTGTGAAGGTGGAACTGGGAGTCAGCATCTGACTCGTTACGCATCCGTCGCAACATGTTTTCGATAGCGGCCTCGTAGGTTCCAAGATGGATCGCCGAGTCCGTCGGTTCTTCGTTCATCGGAGGCCACTCGCGGTACGTGGAGGTGTGGTACCAGGCCACACCCGACAGAGCGCTCGGATCGAGAGCGACATCGTCAGGCGCTGACACAGCCAGATCGTGCTCGTCCTCCGTCGTAACCGTGACACCGCAGCGAACGCAACGTACACGCTCACCGGTGACGTACTGCTCAAAGGTCAGCCGAGTTCTATCCGTGCAGGAAGGACAGATGATCCAGCAGTGTGCATACCCGAAATCAACTCTTCGGTCGGCAACCACTATCGACTCCTTGGCTTGTTCTGGCCGTCGGGTTTAATCCGATTCTTCGGCCCTTCTCCTACGCCTGCCCTCCAGCTCATCTGAGCGCATTTGAGCGCGTTCGACGAGCCAATCCCACGAGTGGATATCGATGTTGTTCATGGTGGCGAGCCTGCGTCGGGCCGCGTTCGTACTCGCAGGCGTCTCGTGGCGGCGACCGATGATCACAAGGCCGCGCACAGTGGGGTGGACATCTACGAGCCCGAGGCCATTCTCGTGCCGAGGATTTCTTACATACTGGAGGTTGCTCTCGATGAAGCCGCGCCAGTCGTTGATCTGTTGGATGGCATGGACAAGCGATTTGTTGGGGTGGCCATCCTTGTTGAACATGACTTGTTGCGGGCCTTCGAGCTCCACTGCGAGCCACTCAAACCCCTGCGAACTGTTCTCCGCGATCATGTAGTCGCTTCTGAATTGATCACCGAATTTCTTCTCTGCAATGACCCACCTCCCGTGGCCACCGCCCAGCGGTTGCACCAAGAGATGGGGTCGCGATGCCAAGAATTTCTGCATATCGGGTTCGTTTTTCGCGTCGTGGAGCGCGCGACGAAATTCGTCGACGTCGTCGGGCGTGATGGTGTCCCACGTGACGGAGAATTCACTGAGCGATAGTTCGGCCTCTGCTTCTCGCGCTTTGCGCGCTTCATAATCTTTGTGGTCTTGGAGAATCGCTGCCCACTCGTCTGCGTCCAGTGAAACGTCAACAAAGTCATCGACGTTCGGTTCGTCGCGAGGGTCCGCGGGACCGATCTCTGACATGCAATTTCTCCTCGCACTTGGTGAAGTTTCCGTGACTCTACGGACAAACTGATTGTTCAAACGGCGAGACGCACAAAACCGTGTCACGCAGTAGTTAGTTGTGGTCTTCCTCCGCCGGTGGCAGCTGAGGTCAGTCGACGGGCAAAGCTTCGGGATCCGCGCTTGTGCGCGGATCCCGAAGTCGGAGTGGCTTGAAGGTGGAGGAGTTTTAGGGTTCTGTCCTCAGGTCCTCGAGATATGTCAGCGTCATCGGGGACGTGTCGAGCTCCGTCAACGCGAACTCGCCTTGCCTGGCGTCACCGAATTGCACGACGACCAGCGCACGTTCGGGAATGAAGTCGTCACCGGAAGGCGCCGGCGGGAACATCGTCTCGACCCATTCACGGTCGAACGGTTCTTCCCCGGCGACCACGAATCGCCACACGTCGCCGTGCGAGATGGTCAACAAGTCGTCGGCCCAGAGTCGAAGGACACGCTCAGCGGGCGGGTCGATCCAGCCACCGAAGCCGTACTCGGGATGTGCGAAGTCGAAACCGGAGCCTGGGGGCACTGACAAGGTGATGGCAGGTACTCGTACCGCGGTGTCACCATGCGGGTGCATGACCGCGTGATTGAACGTGCCGATCATCAAAGTCAGCCCGACCTCCTCAGTAAGGAATCGGCCGTACGTGTCCGGGGCCGCCAAGCGTGGCCACCTCGATGGCCCCGAGACAGGTTGGGGCTCCGGGGCCACTGGCGGCGGGCTCGTTTCGGATGGTGTGTCGGTCTTCTGCTGCGCTGTTCGTCGCTTGAACGGCCACATCGGTCGGTCTCCTTCGTAGATCGCGGGGTGGTCGGCTATCTGCCGGCGTGTTGGCGTTCCTGGCTGCGGCCCTTGCTCGGACGTCCTTTCCTGGCGACCGGCGGTTTACCAGTCCCGGTCTGCACCGCTCCTCGGGGATGCTTGGCCTGGTCGAGATCGGCCGTCATCCGGGCGCCGATCGTTTCCTTGTCCACTCCTCCGGCGTTCATGTCGGCGGCGAGGGCATCGCGCCGTTCGGCTGAGTCGTACTCGGCTTCTGCGGCTGCGCGATGAGCGTCTGCGTCTTCGACGATTTCAGTTTCGGCCGGCGTACCTTCGGCTTCCGTCGCCGTCTTGTCGAGCCGATCGGCTTCGGCCATCAACTCGGAGGCCTTCACGTTCTCGCGTTCGGCGAGTTCCTGTTCGGCGGCAGCGGCCCGCTTGGCTTCTTCGGCTGCTTGGAGCAGGTTCTCGATTTCTCGGGGGTCGATCCCGGGGGCGCCCGCGTCGATTCCGTACCGGGTCTGGACTTCCTTGCGGATGCGATCTGCGGCGTCGGCCGCGGGCTGCGAGTGGTCCTGCCAGCCGCGGGCCTGCTGCCAGCTGTCGGCGATCTGCGCGTGGGTAGCGTCCTCCCACCAGCGGTCCGTCATCACCGGACGTAGCTGCGCCTCGATCGCGCTGCGTTCGGCGACGAGCCGTTCGCGCAGTTCGCGGGCCGCCTGCACGCTTTTGGCTTCGGCGTCGCGGATCTGCTTCTCCCGTGCGCGACCCATCTGCTCTGCGAGACGGGACGCAGACTGCAAGCCGACCCGGAACATGCGCGTGAGTTCTTGATTGACCTCACCGATTTCGTCGTGCTCTGACATCAGTTGTTGCCTTCCTTGTGGGGTGACGCCGCTGTGGGCGCGGATTCAGGGGAGAGACGCATGTCGGGGAACATCGACGACGGTGCGGGTTCAGTCGGCAAGGGCACGATCGCGAAGTCGCCGCCGGCATGACCGCTGCGGACCGAGCACGCTTTGAACGTGCCCTCTGGATCGAATAGCTGTGCCATGTGGTGGTCGGCGTGATCGCGCCACCACACACTCATCCCGGTCGAGGGATCCAGGCGCAGACGCTCCCATGCGCGCCACAGGGCTTCCAACCGGGAGATAGCTTCGGCGTGTTTCCACCACTGCGTGCACCAGTTCCTTGACGTCCCCTCGATCACCTCACGCCGATAGACAGGGGCGATGCGTTCGCGCACGAACTCCTCTACCGATCCGAACACCAGTTCCGGTTCTGCCGGCTGCTCCGGCTCCGGCTCCGGTTCCGGATTGGCGAGTGAAATCTCGAGCTGCGCCAGCAACCGGGCCGCTGCCGCGGCTTCGAGTCGCGCGTACAGCTCCGGAGTGAGGATTTCCGCCCACTTCGCTTCGGCGATCGCGTCGGCTTCCTTCTGGATGCGTTTGAGAACTGCCTTGCCGACCATCGCCTCGAGGTTCTCGCTCAGCGGCGCTTCGACGTTCGGTTCATCTCTCCCGCTGAGGGGCGTGTACGCGGATGGGGGTGGATAGTCCGCATCATCGGGCGGCAGATAGTCAGCCTCACCCGGATCGAAATCGTCCTCCGGTGGTGGCTCGAACGGCGCGGTCACAGCGACACCGCCTCACGCGCAGCCCCGGCGTGGTCTGGCTTGAGCCATTCGGACAGCCCTACTTCTGCTTCCGCCAACGTCGCCGGGGCTGCCGGATCGTGGGCTTCGATTGACGCCCTGATCTGGTCGGCGTGCGGGCCGGCCATCCACGGCGCCGTCCGTACGATCACAGGCCGGTTGCCGGAGGAACGTACGATCGCCCGGCCACGTGGCAGTGCTTCGAGTTCGGATTCGGTGAACGTACGAACTTTGGTGCGCTGCTTGGAAGTGGATCGGCCTTGCGAGGAGGCTGTGACCGACCCGGTGATCTCCCAATGGTCACCGATCGCGGTGGACATGTCCCGAAGGAACACCCCGTCATCGACGGCGACACCACCGCCGTAGACCTTGACGTTCGCCGCCGACCACAGTTTCTTCATCCCGCGTTCGCCCCACACCTCCACACCCTGTGACCAGGACTGCAAGATGGCCATGATGATGATTCCGCGTGAACCGTAGTGGCTGTAGAGGCTAGGCAGCTTGGACCAGCGCACGACGTTGGCCACCTCGTCGAGAGGAGCGACGAGAGGAACAGGCAGACGTCCCTTCGGCGAGGTAGTCGCGATTTCTTCGGCCGCGTCGATCACGGCGACGGTCAACGCAGTCACCAGTGGGCCGGCCGAACCGTTGCCCTCGCGGGAAAGGCTGTAGAGCGTGCCTCCGGAACGAACGAATTCACGAGGATCGAAATGCGGCCGCGGATCGGTCAAACTGTCCGACGTCACCCAGGGATGAATCGTCCTGATCTTGAGCGAGCGGATCATCTTCTTGGCAGTACCGAACACACCGCCGCGTTGTTTGTCGGGCGCGTTGTACTGCCCGGCCAGGCCGTCCGCCTGCAATCCGTACCCATGTTGGCGAAGGATCTTCACCGCTTCCTGGTTCTGCACGTCCGTGACCCACGTATATGCCTGTGTGATCGGGCGGCGATCGAGTGCCGCAGCCAGGAACAGTGCCGCCAACAGATCCTTTCCTTCCGGATCGAAGAACGCGTCCGTCTTCGCTTCGAGTCCGTCGTCACCGGAGGCGAAATGATCGGCCAGATCGGCGGCCCTGACTTCGTCGGTCACCCACGTGAGCGGATTCCACCACCAGCTCGGTTCCTCATTGGCGACCCTCTGCGGATCGAACACCCAGACTTGCGAGCCCATTGCTGCTCGAACGTCGCGGGTCGCGTCGACGACATCACGCTTGTTCGACGTCGTCAGGACTGCGCCGGGAGCATCGAGAACTGCGGGGATGACGCGACTGGTCGACTTACCGGTGCGAGGACCCCAAATATCGACGTGCAGGTCCTCCCAGCTGCCGCGCAACATCGGGGCCGACCCGAACACCGGCTTGCTCGGCAGCAACAGGTACCCGAGCTGGATGCCGACAACGTCGTCGGGACGGAGCCGCACCTGCAAGGATTCGGCTTTCGCCCGGCATGCCTGTTCCGTCAACGAAGCGATGTCGCGACCGCGGCCCATGTACTTGGCTAGCTCGTCGACGCGGGTGCTGTCCCGCTTGCGCAGGATCAACAACCACATGCCCACTGCGACCAGCACGATCAACGCCAAGGCAAAGGCAATCGCCACTACGCTCGCACCGGACTCCCACACGAGATCGCCCTTGATCAGGCCAGCGACCATCGCCATCGGATTGACCGGAACATCCTGCTCGGTGCCGAACTGCATCGCGACGGAGGCGCCGACGACGCCGGCAACCGCGATCCCGGCGCACACACCGAGCACCTCGAACGCCACGTCACCTTGACTGGGATCACGCACAGAACCCTTACTCATGACTGATCTCCGTTACTGTCGACGGCGGCACTGGCGGGGGAAGTGAGTATTCGTCGAAACATGGTTTTTACTACCAACTTTCGGATCTACGTGTTGTCCGTCGGTATCTCGACGACGGTGGTCAACGTGACGGCGTAACCGGCACGTGGTCTGCCCGTCAACGATGTTCCCGTTACTTGAGCGGGGATGACGGTGTGTGAATGGCCTTGTACTGCAACGAATCGGTGTTTTGTTTCGAGGTCGGCGACCAGGTCGTGCATCTTCTGTACCGCACTCTGCAATGCGGCCGACGGCTCACCGACTTCGGTGGCGGTGCTGTAAAGAAAGATATGCGTCATTTACAGGCCTCTGTTCGCGGCGATCAGTCCACGGTTCACTTCGCGTAGTGCTTCGAGTTCGACGCGGAGGGAATGTATTTCGGAATCCGGGGCGCACGGTTGCGGTTTCACGGCGTCCGCGCCTTCCCGCTGCCGTAGCCATGCCCGCACGGTGGAGGTGTGGATCCCGGTATCGGCGGAGACACGCTCGATGGTCGCCCACAGAGACGGATACTGAGGGCGCAGCTTGTCGACCAAAATTACTGTGGCACTGCGCACCTCTGCTCCGTAGCGGTTGCCGCGGGTGCTGCGTTTGCCGCTCATGCCGCATTGTCCTTCGCTGTCTGTGCCGCGTATCCGGCGTCGGTGGCGTCGACGAACCGACTGTCGGTGTCGTGCCACTGGTATTTCAGTTCCGTGGGGGTCAGGACGGTCTCGAAACGGTGCCCCGGAATGCGTTCGGTGCCCTGTTTGAGCAGGAAAAACCCTCGGCCTGGGGGTGGTCCTGGCTTTTCGAGTTGGGCGTCGTAGCCGGCTGGGGACGACAGCGCGGAGACCCATGCCTTGTCTGCGCGGGTGAACGGAATGATGGAGTCGAGTTTGTCCATCTCGTCCGAGGTCAGGGCTCCCACGATCAACGCTCCGGCGCGTTCGATGAAGCCCTTGGCTTTCATGATGTCGAAGTCCATTTCGAGCGATTCGAGGTCCTTGACGGTGTGGGTGATCATCACCAGCGCCGTTCCGACGGTGCGGGTCAGGCGGGTGAGGGCGTCGACGCGGCTGACCATTCCGGGGCCGGCGAGGACTCGCCAGAATTCGTCGAGCACTGCCAGGAAGAGCAACCGGTCGCGAAGTCCGCAATCGGCGAGGACGTGTGCGGCTTCGATGGCGCCGAATCCGTCCTCCCAGCATGCGGCCATCACCGCAGCTTCGAGCTTGGTGTCACCGTGGCTGAGCGCTGAAATGTCCACGCACACACCGGTCGGTCGATCCTCGCCGGTGAAGTCGATCGGGGTGGTCGTCTGCTGGGAGAACACCTCACCGAGATCGCCGTCGAGCAGCGCGGACAATGTCTCGAGGAGGGATTCGACCTTGGCGAGGTACTTGTCCTTGTCGCGGGTGTACGCCTTGCGCATCAACTCTTCCGGCGGGTTCTCGATCAACGTGAGCAGATCCGAGATCAGCGGCGGGTTGTCGTATCCGAAACGGGGGTCCTTTTCGAGTAGGCGCAGCGCCGCGGTGATGATGTTGCGTTCGGCCTGTGTCAGCGCTGTTCCGCGCTCGATTTCGCACAGTGACTGCATCACTCGCTTGCGGCGTTGGTGAACCTGTTTGATCACTTTCTTCTGCAAGTCGGGGAAGTCCGCGAGCAGCGGAATCACCGACCCGAGAGCTCCGATCGCGAGCGGGTTGAGGTACCCCTCGCCGTGTCCCAGGCGCACGATCTTGCCGCGATCGCCGCAGATGATTTCGATTTCCTTGGTGAAGTCGGGTTTGGTGTCGGCGAACACGAACGGGATGTGACCTTGGGCGATGCCGCCGCTGACGAGTTTGCGGCCCACCGTGGACTTGCCGTTACTGGGGAGGGCGAGCATGAACACGCTGGGGGTGTTCTGTCGGCGTGAACGGTAGGTGGCGGTGATCGGGTCGTAGTGGAACGAGATGCCGTCGGGATCTTTCCCGAGTGGGGTTCCGACCATTGGATAGGTGCTGCCTACGACCCACGGGGAGAGCCCACATGCCTGCACGCTGGTGCCGCGGAACTCCGGCGGCTTGGGTACGACGCCCATCTTGCCGCCGCCGTGGCCGGCGAAACCGCGGTCGGTGAGTTTGGGGGCGCGGCGCCATTTCGGTTCGGTTCGGGAAGGGTCGCGTGCGAGTTCGGCGGCTTTCGCTGCTGCCTTCTCGTCTGCGATGCGTTGTTTTTCCTCTGCCTGGCGGCGTTTGCGTGCCGCTGCCATCGGATCGCGTAGGGAAGCATTCTGCTTCTTGCGTCCGGGTTCGTACGTGCCGGTCAGGTCTGCGATCCGGCGGCGCAACATCAAACTCATCGTTTTCTCCTGTCGGTGGTGGTCGGCCGGTTCAGGCCTGCAAGGTTTTCGCCGTCGTTGCGTGGTCTTGGAGATAGACCCCGACTCCGACGCCCGAGAGAAATGCCGCTGCCTGGTATCGCCATGCGGGCCGTACTTTCGTCGAGCACCCGGCGACCAGGGATTCGATCGTGTCGGCCTGAATGTCGAGCTGGGCTTCGGTACTTGCCGACGCGGTGACGATCAGCGAGACCGCTGTCGCGCCGGCACCGTTGCCGACCTCGACGCGAGTACGGTCTGCTGCCTTGACCTTGAGGTCTGCGCGGACCGATCCGATACCGCGTTGGGCATTGCGTTCACCGACTGCGTAGACGTAGCCGCTTTCGACTGCGTTCACGGCGTCGGCCGGGGACATCGGCCGGTGAATCAGTGTCACGCGCTTGCGCGGGACGTCGCCGTGACCTTCGAGAAGTGCTTTGAGAATCCGTTCGTTGCGGGCACCGGACGGGGGTGCGTTCATCACCCAGGTCCGCGAGGCCGCGCCTTCGTGGAAGTAGGTGTTTTTGGTTTCCTCGGCCGTCATCGGGCCGGCATCGAGCCAGTCGACGTACATCTCTCCGCTGCGCAGTGACGATTCCACCTCGGCTTCGACAACCGGGCGGGGATCGTATGCGCGGCGCACGACTGCGGAGATTTCGTGATCGGACATCGGGACAGCGGTCACGCGGAATGTGCCGAGGTTCGCGCAGATCGACGGAAGACGTTCTGCCAGATCGGCAATCATCGCCATCGGATCCTTGCGTTTGGCTTCCGTGTTCGCGGTGAAGGTGAGCGCCATGTGGGTGTGCAACTGGATTCCGTGACGTACGCCGGTGCCCGATTCGCGGACCACCGCTTGTGCGAGTTCAGAGGTGCCGGGTTTGCACAGTCGCGTGATTTCCGCGTCTTGCCGCGCCCCTGTCTCTGGGAGGGTTTCGATGATGGTGGCGATCGCTTCGATGTCCGGCGTCTGTCCGCTGAGGTTGATGAACTCGCCCCAGTTGGCGACGTCGAGGTCGACCTGACCCTGTTCGACACCCTTGTATCCGGGCACAGAGCAACGCAGCCTGATCGTGTACTGATGCAGTTTCGGTAGATGACTCATTCCGAATCGTCGGCCCAGTTTGTCGATTCCCCACCACATTTCGATCGGAGCGCCGATTCCCGGGACTCGGGTTCGGCCTCCGGGCGCGTTCGAGAGAGAACCAGCGCGCAGGATGTGCTGGCCGCGCCGACGTTGCTTGCTCCACCCGGTGAGTTCAGTGGCGAATTCGTACCCTGACTTACCGCCGATGCGTGCAGCGAGCGGCGCCCAGGTCAGCACCACTACGCCGAGGATCACCGCTCCTGAGATGAAGAACCCGGCGAGCAGTGCAACGATGCCGGCCACGATGCCCGAGGCGAAGACGTAGAACATTTTCTTCGACACACCGAACAGGTACGTCGAAGGGGCTTCGTGAAGACCGCCGTAGGTGTTGGGGCGGGCCGGTGCTTCGGTGCTCATAGCTGCTCCTTGAGGATGGAATCAATGAGGTCAAACGGTGCGGTGCGGTGTGCGCTCATCCGGACCGCCCACCTTGCGGCTCGTCCGGAACGTCCGCTCCCCCACTTGCTCCGGAGGCGCTGTCGCCGATCGTCGATGCGACGGCGCCCATAGCGCTGCCGATCCGGTCGGAGACTTCCTGCCCGACGGCGACGGCCGCGCCGACCGGACCAGCGGCCGCGGCCGCGCCGGAAGCTGCACCGCCGGATGCTGCTCCGGACGCTGCTCCGGACGAACCGCTCGCGGTCGCTGCTCCGGACGAACCGCTCGCGGTCGCTGCTCCGGACGGACCGCTCGATGCGGCTTCTGTGCCACCGCCCGAGGGCGCCGGTGAGCTCGATCCCGATGAGGGCGTGCTGGAGCCGGTCGGTTCCGTACTCGGGCCGCCTTGAACGCTCGACGACGAGGAGGACCCGGAATCCTGTTCAGCCGAGGAGGACATCGACTGGATCATCGAAGCGCCCATACTCGCGCCGGTCGCGGCGAGCATGCCGCCCAGCACCGCGCCGCCGTTGCCGCCGGCCATCGAACCCATCGCCGGAACGATCAGTCTCGCCAACGCCGGCATCGTCAGGCACGAGAGTGTCAGCAGGATCATTCCGGCGAAGACACCTTGTGCGTCGGTAGCACCGGCGGCCGAGAGGAAAGCGATCCCGTACACGCTGGAAGCGACGAACGGGAACAGTGCGAACACCACCGCCCAATTCCGTAGCTTGGTCCAGGCCTGCATTCCGGCGCTGCCGATTCCTGATGCGGCGGCCGCGATCGGTGCCCATCCGAGGACCAGGCGCAGCATCGCGATCTGCATCATGATGAACACCGCTTGCACGGCGGTTCCGACGATGCCCAAGATTGCGAAGACGAAAATCAAGCCCGGACCCAGGAGAGGGCCGACTTCGGCGACGGCGAGGAGTTTGTTCGCTGCTTCGTCGATGTTCTCTCCGACCATCGCTTGAACCAGCCACACACCCGCTGCTCGGGAGAGTTCGTCACCGGCGAGGATGAGCGGAACCAGAGTCCAGGACGCGAACACCGTGCGGGTCAACATCATTGCCGTTTCTTCGGCATGTTGCTGTGCCAGACGCGATTTGGCCCAGGCGAGTTTGAGTGCGGAGATCCCGACCGAGATCATGAACGCCGCTATCTGGAATATTCGCAAGAATTGGTGCACTTGCCAGACTGTGTTCTCGGTGTCACTGTTTCCGACCGCGCCGGTGACCGAGTTGGTCATCCACCACGTCAGCATGAAAGTGATGCCCTTTTTCCAACCGTCGAGGAACACTTCGGCGGCCTTGCCGACGCCCGATTTCCACATCCCGTCGGCGAACTCGCCGGCCGCGTCCTGTGGATTGGCAACAGCAGTGCCCAAGTCGCAGAACCGCTCGAGGAACCCACCGACGACCGGTACGGAGTCACCGACGTCGCGGCAACCGGCATACATGTCGTCGTCAGCCGGCGGTTGTCCGGTTTCCGAAGTGCCCGGATCATCTGCCGGGGGCTGGGCATGCCCGAGCGCGACCGGCCCGAAGACCAGCACGGCCAGGAGCAGAGCCGCGATCGCAGACAGACGCTTCACCATTGGGTCCACCCCGTCAGCGAAGTGATCGTCTGCGGCGGAAGCTGGGTGGAAGGGCGACGGATCTTCCAATCACCGTCCTGCCAGACGACCTCGAAGCGAGTGGTGAACCAGGAGCCCGGAGTCTTGTCGCGGGCCGCGACCTCCACGACTGCGAACGAGTTGTCAGCGCTCCAACCGGAAATCTTGAATGCCGCCGGGATGTACTGAGGGGGCAACTGGCTCCAGTCGATCCACTTCTTCGGCGCCCACGACGCCTTGTTCCCCCGTGTCGAGGGTTCGATCTGGTTGTCGAAGACCGCATCGAGTGATTCCTGGTCGATGACCGTCCGCATGCTGATCTGCCAGGCAGCGAGCGCAGCGCCCTGAGGGGTGCGAGCGAAACCCGTGGCCAATGGGCCATCTACTCGAGTGGGACCGTCGGAGGTCGAGAACGGCAGGATGAACGGACCGACTTGCTGCCACATCAACCCCTCCGGAGCGGGGACCGGGTCACCTTCCTTGAACGAGGGGCGATCTGCCGACGACTGCGGCAACGCCTGACCACGCGGGTTGACGGGGTTGGCGATCACGCGGCCGAACAGATCCGCCGACGGAACGCCGAATGCAGTGCCGCTGTCGGGTTTTGCTGGTGCCGTCGCGGGCGGCTGGGTGGCAGTGGGGGCGCCGGCGCCGGCGGAATCGTCGTCGCGGGTGACGGCGATGAACACGGCGACGGCCACGACCACAGCGAGAAGCGCGCAGAACACGGCAGCGGCGATCCCGGTCGTGCGGCTGGTCGCCAACCACTCGCCGGTGCGGCGAAGGCGCGATCCTTCTGTGGTCTCGCGGGGTTCGGTGCGGTTACTCACGGGTGGCTCCTGAAAAGTCGGGGGAAGATCAGTCGGCGTAGGAGAAGGCGGTGTATCCGTCGAGCGAGGCCAACGGCACTGGATCGGTGGGCGCAGCTTCGGAGGTCTCGGGCTGCGGATCAGGGAGAGTGATCTTCCAATCGCCGTTTTGCCAGATCAGCGAGGTCGGCGACGCAGACAGCGCAGCGTCCGGCATCCGTGTGGCCAGCCACACCACGGCTTGGTCTGGGCTGTAGTCCTCGATGCGGAATCCGGCGAACTGGGCTGTCTGAGCAGGATCGGCTTCGGTGGTGATGGAGGTCATCACCCGCGCCACGGCGTACGCGTCACGGCCCCGGCCAGGGGCGGTCAGCAGTTGTGCGGTCTGCGCCCAGGTCTCGTCTGGTGCGAGTGCGAGACGGCTCTGGCCCTGAATGGCGGCCATCACCACCCCTTGGGGTGTTCGGCTGTATCCGAACGGGATCTTCGCCGAAACGCTCGTCGGTCCGTCGACAGCGGAGACAGGGACAGCGACACCGCGGTAGCTCTCCCACTGCACCTGCTGCGGCGCTGCGCTGGTGTCGACCGCCGCGGTGCCGGTTCCGGGGTCCTCCTGCGACGATCCGCACGCGGTGGCCACCGACAGCGCGAGAGCTGCGGCGACGAGGGCGCCGACGAGGCGGTAACGGTGAATTGCCATGATTTCCTTCTTTTTCGCAAAGTGAGTAGTGGAATCGAGACGGGCTAGATGAGGAGCCATCCCGCCCACGTGATTGCGGAGGCGGTGACGATGGCGCCGATGGCGATCGCGATCAACCGCCGGATTCCGGGGCCGGTGACTTCGCCGTCGTCGAAGCGGTGCGCGACTTCGACACCGGCGCGCATCGCGGCGACGATCAGACCGGCTGCGACGAACCACAGGAACACCCCGAGCATCTGCCCGAGCGGGACCAGGACGTCTTCGCCGGGCATCTTGATGCCGCCGCCTGCGGCCAGTATCGAAGTACTCACTCCATGAACCAGGTGACGTACGAGGCGGCGGAGGACGTGATGATCGCGCCGACGGCGACACCGACCACCATCATCTTTTCGCCGCGTCCGGCGGTGCCGTCGGCGAACGACTGGGCGAACTTGACGCCGGCCATCATTCCCAGTCCGATCAGGAAAGCTGTTGCCGCCCACAGGCCGACGCCGAGCAGGATCTGAAACTTGTCGCCTGACGGCGGAGTGGTCATCTGAACGTCGATCACGTCCCCGCCCTGTCCAGGCGAGGGGAAGGGCGCGGGCTGCTGAGCGAGGATGTAGGTGTTGATGGTGTGGAGTGCGTTCATGAGAAGGTGCCTTTCGAGTTATGTTGCGGAAGAACTGATTTCCTTCACCCGAGCTGCTGCTGCGACTCGGATCTGGTCGTGGAGAGCGATCACCGGGGCGACGGGGTATCTCGTCGGGTCACGCGCCGCTTTCTTGTCGGTCGGCAACGTCGAGGACGGAGACCACTCGGGAAGCTCACGAGGAGGCATGACCCGCCAAGGTTCGAGCCACGGCACGTCCCAGCAGTGACCGGCCAGCGAGCGCGCCAGCGACTCGACGACGGCTAGACGGTTCCGGACCGGCTTGGACAGTGGGCGATCACTGTCGGCGACGGACACGACGCCGAGGATGTGTGTTCCTTCCGGCGTGCCACCGGCGGCGTGTTGCAGAAGCAGTGAATGAGCACGCTCTACGCCGTGCATCGTCGTGCGAAAAACGAGCACCACCAGCGGCGAGTCCGCGCCCGGTAGGTCACCGATGTATCCGGGCCAGCCGCGCTGGCAGTCCCCCGCGTATGCGAGGGAACGCGTCAGCGAGGAGACTCCGGCACCTCCGGTAGCTCCGAGAAACCAGACAAGCGGCCGGGCCGGGGTCAGAGCCTCACGTTCGATCGGGCCTTCCCAGATCGGAGCGGATTCATCGGTCCCGGGCATCACAGCCCCCGCGATGCGTGGACCGCTCGGCATCGGAGCACCGCGGCGCGGAACATCGGCATATGCGCTGGTCATCGGACCATCACCGCGCTCACGCGCCACACACCGAGCTTGGTGGCGGTCATGTACGCCGCGAACGGAACCCGATCAATCTCCCGGCCGCCGGCATCGACGGCGGTCACCGTCACTGCCACGACTCGTGAGACCTTTGCAGGCTTGTCCTCGGGGTGATTGTCGGCGGTCACCGTCGCCGTGGCCGTGGCCACCGCGTTCTGCTCACGCCAGGACTCCCATTGGCGACCGGTGATCGGTGCCAAAGCAATGAAGGACGACGCGTTGTCGGTGTAGTACCGCTCGTCGAGCAACGGTGCTGCCCGGTTCGCTGCGTCGATCTGGTTGGTGTCCGCCCCGGGGGTGTACGAGAACAGAGCTTGCGCGGCCGCGACCATCACGGCTTCCGGATCGCTTTGATCGACCGAGGAAAACGGTTCCGGCAGAGTGGGATCGGCGGGAACAGTCAATGATTGGGTGGGGCCGCCCTCATCCATCGGGTGGTCGTGGTCATTGCTGCGGCCGCATCCGACAAGTGCGAGAACAGCGAAGGTCATGGCTGCGAATGCGGTCAACCTCATCGGTCTGCGGTCAGTCCGGTTTGTCATCGTGCCTCCTGCGGTTGCGGTTGTGATGCGCCGAAGCGGCGGACGTGCATTTGTTCTCCCGACATCCCTGACAGCGGAGCGATGGTGACGGTCTGGCCTTCGGTCGGAGCGTGAAGCAACATTTCTTCGCCGTTCTCGAGGCCGTAGTAGATGCCGACGTGGTGCGTGTTCGAGGCGGGGCCGAAGAAGATCAGGTCGCCGGGTTGTTTCTGGTCGATGGGGACTTCTGCGCCGCGTGAGTCGTAGAGCTGTCCGGGATCTGCGGTCGATCCGGTGAAGTGCGGCAGGCTGATTCGTCCGCCGGATGCCTGGTAGACCGCGTACAGCGTCAGACCTGAGCAGTCGAATCCGCCGCCGGTGGGGCCGTTCGTGTCGCCACCGCCCCAGACGTACGGGGTACCGATCCAGCGCGAGGCAGCCAGGATGATGGCTCGTCCGAACTCGCTGGCCGGACCCTCGCCGCCGCCGCTACCGGGTGCGGGCTGCTGATCGTTGCAGGCATCGCTGCCGCCGTCGGCGACGGCGATGGCTCCACCAGCTGCGATGGATGCGAGTTCGGCTTCGGACATGTTCGCCCCGGCGCCCTTGAACTTGGCCGCCAACGTGGTGGCGATCGGCTCGTCGTCGGCGTACGCGTCCGGGTACAGCGATCCCTGAACGTTCTGTGCTGCGACGGTAATCGGTAGCGATTCCCACCCGCTCTGCTTGGCCAGCGCTTCGTAGAATTTGCGTGATGCAGTGGCAGAGTTCATCAGTTCTTCGAGCGTTCCCCACCACGGGTACTGCTGCTGAAACTGATTGACGGAGCCGTGATCTCGTCCGACAGCATCGTGTGGGAAGTCCAGGGATCGGCCCACGTCCTTCTGATCGGCTTCGAGGCGAGGATCGGTGCCGTCGTTGGCGTACATGCGAAAGCCGGATTCCTGGCTTGCGGTTGCGAGCGCGACGATGACGCCGCGATCTGGAATGCCCATGACTTCACCGACCGCGACGATCTGCTTCGCGATCGCCAACTGTCGGCCGTCCAAACCTCCGAACCCGGAACCTTCATCACCCGCATCGCCCGAGCCCGGGGAAGTCGGTGCGGGCGCAGCGGGAGCCTCGCCGGGTTCGGCGGCCTTGTCGATCCACGGTTGCGGATCCACCGCGGTACCGGCGCCGTCGGGTAGACGACCGCCGTCCCACACCTCGAAATGAAGGTGCGGCCCGGTCGAGCCGCCGGCATTGCCGATCGCCCCGATCTGCTGACCGCCGCGGACCTGCTCTCCGGCGCGGACCATCACACCGTCGTCGAACATGTGCCCGTAAACCGAGCTGTATACGTGGCCCTCGATTTCGTGATCGACGATGATCCAGTTCCCGAAGCCGTCAGCGGGACCGGCTTCACGAACGCGGCCGTCGATGAACGCGTAGATCGGGGTACCGACAGGACCCGCACGGTCGAGTCCCTTGTGTTCGGTGCCCCATCGCGGACCGAACGGAGAGGTGTCCGTTGTTTCGGACGACTTGGTGGGCTTGACCAGCGAACCAGCAGCGGCAACCTGCCCGCCCCCGTTTTCGACGGGAGCGCACTCTTCGTCCTCGGAAACGAGAACGACCACCACGGCCATGATCATCAGAAGGAACGCGACGGCTGCGGCACCGACAACGACGATGGCACCGCCGACGCCTCCGCTGCTGCTGTCATCTGACACGAGATGGTCCCTTCGGTTGGAGTGGGACGTCAGTGCGTCCCGGGGTTTGCTGGGCGGCGGCGCAGCAGAGGAGTTCCGTGCGCCGCCGACCGATCACTGCGCGGGCGGTGCGGCGGCAGGCGCCTGAGTGGGAGTCGGGATCTGGGCAGGCGCGAACGCGCCGCCCGGCCCGACGATTTCAGGAGAAACCGCCGAGGTCGTGGCGAACACCGAGCTGGTCAGCGGCGTCGACGACGAGGGGGCCGCAGAGGGCGTCCCGCTCGGACGAGTCGTCGGCGAGGCTGTTTTCGTGGTGCTCGCCCCGGCCGACGTGGATCCGGACGAGAGTTCTTTCGCGAGGGTGGAGAACCACTCGACGGTGAACTTCGCCGGGGTCTGCCCCTGTCCTCCCACGGGAATCGAGTCGTAGGTGCCGTGGTTGCGGGCCGTGTCCCAGTACTTGACCTGCGTTGCCATCTTCAGCAGGTCCTTGTTGTCGGAAATGCCGCGCTGGACTTCGTTGTAGATGTACTTCTGGATCTGGGTGCCGGTGGACGGCGGGAACAAACTCATTGCCGCGTCCCCGACTTTCGCTGCCAAGATGCCCAGTGCAGCAGGGGGATTGGCCATGCCGACGGTGGCGAGGGTGCCGATCGTGTCCAGTGTGAGGACTTTCTTCGCGACCGCGATGCCCGCTTGCAATCCCATGACACCGGTTTTGATGACTGCCCGGATGACATCGGCGTCCGCGTCCGGAGTGGCGGAGCGCGGATCGGAATTCGTGGACAGGCGCCCGAGGATGGTCTTTCCGGACGACTGCACGGTGAACCGGCCGTTGGAGAAGTTGATGTCGTCGTTGACGACGTCGGCGGCGGTACGAATTGTCGCCCCACCCAATGCGCCCGCGAGGTCGACCAGAGTTTTCTGCGGATCCTGCTGCTCGAGGTGCAGCTGCCCAGCGATATTGGTGACCGTGCGGGCCAGCGTCGCATCTTGTGGTGTCGCGCATGCGAGGTCGCCGTCGGTGCAGAACGAAGCGACACGGCCGGCAACAGAGCCGTACCCGGACGAGGCGGCGTAGTTCGGGGCTATGCCGCCGCCGTCAGCAGGGGTCGGGGTGGTCACCGTCAGATCCGACAAGGCAGAGGTGGCAACGCCCTTGGGCGGTGTCGGTGAACTCTGCCCGGACGAGCCGCCGGGGAAGGTGCTGGCACCTTGCGGGCGATTCGGGGACGAGAACAATGCACCGGCGGCGAGCTTGTCCGCTGTGATCGGGCCTTTGCCGCTGCCGATATTGCGGATGACGGTGTCCGCTATCTGCGCGCCTTGCGAATATCCGGTCACCGCGATCATCGACGAGGGGCACCTATCGGCGTAATCGGAGATCGCTTGGCTGGTCTTGTCGACCCCCTCGGTCATCGACTGCTCGTACGTCGCTCCCCGCCAACCGAAGTCGGCGGCGTACGGGACGAGCATCCGTGAGACCTCACCGGCAGCGGACTGGAGCAAGGGCACCATCACCGACATGCCGAGGAAGCCGCTGTCGATGGTGGGGTCGGCATCCGGAGCGGACTGGTTGGTCCCCTGAACACCGAAGACTCCCAAAGCGGTGCAGGGCATCGGTGCGGAGTCGCCTGAGGTGGGTGCGGCGTTCGCCAGACTGGTTCCTGCCAGTGCGAGGACGACCGTGGCCGTCACCGCTGTGGTGATCCCTCTCGCATATCTCATGCGGATTTCCCTTCGGATGTGTTTGTTCACTGCGTCGGCGCGGCTGCACCGAGGTTTCGTACGTCGGCGGCGAGAGCGGTGAAGTCCTGCTCGACACCGCTGCCCATCGCCGAGGTCACGATCGGTCCTCCTGCGGCCAACGACCGGTCGTGACCGATCAGGCGCACCGCTCCGATCCGGCCCGCCATATGGGCACTGAGGTGATCGGCCACCGGCGTCGAACCGGGACGGACCTCGACGACGGCCACGACGACCGATGCCAACGTGTGTGCGCCGAGGGTGCTCTCGATCCATTCCAGGACGGAGGGAAGACGGTTCACGGAGTCGCCGCGGCTGGACACCACCAGGACGATCACGACCGACGCATCGGCCAGCAGCGGAGCGAGATGCTGTGCACGCAAAGGGTTTCCGGCGTCGTAGATCGGAAAATGACCGGACGCGGTCAGGAGTGAGTGAACGGACGCGAGCGCCGCAGCGTCGCCGCTCAGCTCCCCAAGCGTGCGGCGACCCCACAGCACCCCGTGCTCGGAGACCCATTGGCCGGGGTTCAGCTCGCGCCCGCAGCCACGCTCGGACAGGTCACCACCGGCGGGGGTCGTATCCACGGCGGCAGCAGTGACGAGTTCGGTGTGCAATGCACTCGCCAGGCCGACCGCTGTCGTGGTGGCTCCGACTCCACCGGCAACCCCGGCGATCAGCACAGCAGAAGGCGGTGCCAGCGGAATCAGTGCATCTTCTGGCTCGGGTACCTCATCGACCGGGCCTTCTGCCTCGGACCCGGGCACAAGCGGCGGTGCGGTGTCGTCCACCGTTGCCGACGGCTTCTCGTCGGATTCGTTGTCTTCTGTCGGCTCGCCCTCGAGCCAGTCCCCCGCCCACGTCACGGCGTGCCTACGCTCTCGTTGATGGCCGCGATCAGCGTCTTTCCGTCACGCACGGTCGTGCTGATGGTTTGCGCGTATCGCACGATCGCACCGTCCGCGGCTTTTTGGACCATCTCTACGGCGAAGACACCCGGCTGACCGGACGGGCGGATCAGAACGCAATGCTCGGTGCCGACCGGGACGCCGTCATCGATGCCGGCTTGCAAGGTCGACAGTTGGGTGGCCGCAGCTTCCGGAGTGGCGAAGCCTCGCGCTTTGTCCGCATTGCGATCGACGTAGAAGGCGTACTGAAATCCGAGGATCGCATCAGGGCCAGATCCGGTACCGCCAGGGCCATTCCCGCTGATGACGTCACCCTTGACGCTGCTCGGGCACCAGGACGAGGCGGCCTGCGCCCCGGCGACAGACGTCCCCGCCGCTGGCGGGGCCGTAGTGGTTCCAGGTACTTCGAGGGAGGCTGGAGCGTCCGGTTCGTCGGAACCGGAGGCCAGCGCGATTGCGGTACCGCCGACGAGGACAGCCAGCACGGCCGCAGCGGCTCCCCCGACAGCGGCTTTCGTGCGGCGGCTCCGGCCACGCGCCCGGTCGGATCCAGGGAGAGGTTCGGGGATACCGATCCGCTCCCCCTCATCCGGGGTGGGCGGTGTCGGTTCCGGATCGGTGGCCGGCAGCTCCCATTCCGATGCCCAATCCGGTTGTGTATTCAGATCACTGACAGCGAGGGTGACGACCGGGAGCGTGCGGACAACACCCACGGACTCAGAGACGACCGGATCGGTCGCCGGTCCGGTCTCGTCCTCATCTGCGAGTTCGAATGTGGGAGTGAGGTGTTGGGCGGGTCGGCTCACCGCAGCGACAACGGTCTCGTCTGCCGAGGGAGCGTTGCCGGTGGAAACCGGTTCGCTCTCAACAGTTTCGGCATGGTCGAGTAGGGAGTCGGGTTCTGATTCCTCATCGGGGTTTTCGGACTCGGGCTCGGAATGTACGTCGGTGTCTGGGGTTTGCTCTCCCGTGTCCACTTCGTCGGCGAACTCGGTCGGGTCCAACGGTGGAAACCAGTTCTGACCTGACATGTCGATATTTCCTCTCGTGCAAAGAAAAAGAACTTCGACTAACACCGCCGGGGCCGAAGCCCCGACCCCGGCGGCGGTAGTGATTACGCGGGGGTCGCTCCAGCGGCAGCAGCGCCGAGGGCTTGGCCGATCAGATCGGCGGTAGGTCCGAAGGCGTAATTCGCTTCGACGGCCGCGTTGTCGAGTGCGGCGATGACCTGATCGCCACCGGGCTGAGCGAGGACGGTTTCACGTGCAGTAGTGAGCTGCGCGTTGACGTTCTCGGTGATCTGCGGAACGGACGCCACAGCGTCGGTGACGACCTGCGCGACCGGCGGGGCCTGCGCCGCCAGCGCGTCACTGGTCTGCGAGGTGATCGCAGGTGCGTCCGGCTCAGGAAGGTTCGGCACGTCGATGTGGCGAGGCTCGGCATCGGTGTCACCGGCCCCGATTGCTCCCGCCGTCAATCCGCCCACCACAGCGCCGCCCACGGCACTGGGAATCCCGAGAATCAAGCCACCTGCACCGGCACCGATAGCCGTGCCGACGACGCCTGTCGTCGCTTCCGGCAGTGGCGGCGGGAGCGGAACCAGGCCGCCCATACCGGCCCCGATCAAACCGCCCACTGTGCCGCCGCCCAATGCGCCCACTGTGAACCCTGCGGTTCCGGCAGCCAAGGCACCTGCTGCGGCTCCGCCGAAGGTTGCAGCCGAGACACGTTGCGAACGATCCACGTCGACGCCGACGCTGGACCAGAATGTCGCGAACTGTGAAACACCGACAGATGCAGTGTTATTGGTGCGTTCGAGATACTCGTCGGACATCCAATTGGGCTTCGGCCCGACGTAATCACCCAGCTGCAACATCTGGGGCGGTGCTTCGATCGGAGCGATGATCTCGACTTCGGTCGGGAGATGGAGTGTCCCCACGTCGATCGGGTCGCCGTAATACGTCGGCGCTACATAGTTCCCGCTGCTATCGCCTGCATTGTTCGGGGACGACTGCTGTGTCGACGGCGAAGGCTTCCACTGAATGTTGTCGTACTCAGCCGGAGGCGGAGTCCAGTACGAACGATCGGACGTCGGCGCAGGAACCTCAGGGGCAGTAGTAATGCCCGGCTGCTCCGACGCAGGCGGAGGCGTCGTAATGCCCGGCTGCGACGGAGCGGTGATGCCCGGCTGGGTCGGCGCTGCGATCGCAACTCCGGCATTGACGAAGGCGGCTCCGACCATCGCCGCCAACGTCACGGCTGCGACCGCACCCGTCGACGGTGACCGATGGCGCCCACCGGACCGTGGTTTCTTGAACTGCTTCATGACATCCCTTCAATCGTGTTGTTTTGCAAACACTTAGGTGGATTCGTGGATGAGCCGGCCGCGAGAGTTGTGATCTCGGGGCCATTAATCCCGGTAGGACGTACCGGGAAGCTGATGCGCGGCAGAGATCACGCCGTCGGCCGCGAAGCGTGTGAAGAATCTGGTTGTGGTCGGGAGTTGGGTGTGTCCGAGTGGGCACCGGTGGAAGAAGCCGGGAATCGGAACGCTCACACAAACGCTGCCCGGACTGCGCCCCATGCAGTGGACGACGTTGGCGAATAGAGGAACGCAGCGTGCACGAAAAGGCGCACCCACCCGGTCCTCGGGCGGGAGGAGCGGGGTGGGTGCTTCACGGACCGTGTTGCCGAGCACCACGAAGGGCGAGACACGACGGACCGGGATCCGGGTGGCATGGCCGCATGCAGGGTTCACAGTGCGCCCGAGTTCGTGGTCAGCGAATCCGAGTTTGAGAGTGTCCTGTTCTACCCAGCTGGAATAGGTATTTTGCGCAGAGTTGTTCCCCACGACTGCCTCCGGCTAGTTGCGTTTTCAACTTCACCGCATAGGCTCGAAGGCCTGCGGTCTGGTCGCCTTGGTGCGTGCAGCACCGCAGACATGAAAAAACCCCAGGTGCGTGAGGGGACGCCAATCACCAACGCACCTGGGGCTTTCGAGACAGCACGACGCTCGGCAGAAGCCGAAGTCCTTGTGTTCGTGCTTGAAGTAGAACGGTCACTGAGAGTGACCTGGGATGTTGCATCGCGCACTGCGAGAAACCAGTTCATCCAAATCGCCTGCCCGTACTCAGAAGGCACACGCAGATAGACGTGTGCAAATTCTTCTGCGCTACAAGCGATACCGACGTCGACAAGTACCGAGGAATCCCAGGCTGGGCACGCCGTTGCAGGGTAGACCGCGTGGTTTGTGTTCGGCAACTCATTCAATCGCCTCACGGCCCCCCTTTTCCGCCTATAGGTCCCTTGACCTCGACTCTTTCTTGGCAACCTTTTATGCCAAACCAATATAACACCCTATTATTCTAAACACTAGTGCGAGTTGGCGGGGTAAAGGAGCGACACAATGACTCACGGGGATGGTTCTCGAGAGCTTGGAGTAGGCGTGTCGCGGAGTGCTGTTCGAGGCTTTAGTGCTGCCAGGTTGCGGCGCTATCGACTGGCGCGCAAGGCGAATATTGCAGACCTGGCTGACGCCGCTGGTGTCTCCGAGCAGACCGTCTCTGCATGGGAAACGGGTCGTGCGGCACCAACACCCGAGCTGCTAGCCAAGGTTGCGGCCGAATTGCGGCTTACCGTTGCAGACCTTGTGCCGATTCCGAATGACCAGCTTGGCCTCAGTGATCTGCGCGCCCAAGCTGGCATGACTCAAGGGCGAGCTGCCGAAGCTCTCGGAATTTCGGCGACGCTTCTCGGACGAATCGAAAAAGGGCGCAAAGAGTACGACGAGGCTAGGGCTGCGCAGCTTGCGGAGCTGTATAAGGTCACGCCCGAGCTGGTCGCTGAGGTCTGGCAGCGCGATCGTGACAGCCGTCAAGCGCGTGCGACACGCTTCCGCGATTCTTAAAAAATCTCCCCATAATTCCACCCAAACATCGAAGTTCGGTTCTTCTTCGGCGTGTCACCGTGACGATTGTGTGATCTTGGCACAGGATGAACGGGAACCTGGCACTGCATCGCTAGGAGCAAGGTCGGGCCGAAGGGAGAAGAGCATGCCCACACCAAGCAAGGGTGATCGAACCCGGGTTGTGAGTCGCGTTCCAGATCCGGTGTACGCAGAGCTGGAAAAGCGGCGGAAGGCGGCCGGAGTCAGCTCCGTCAGCCAGTACGTCGCAGATCTGCTGGCGGCCACCACTGGCCATAAGAATCTTGTCGTCGAACTCGACCAGGAGGTTTTGCAGCTCACCGCGTAACGAACGTCGCGTAGACGGCAAACCCGGGCGGGGGATGCCGTGACAACCACACATCGTTAGCTGTAGCGCACCGACTGCAACAAAAAACCCCCGAACCGGGCGGGGTCGAGGGTTTTTCGAAGTTGGTGAGATTCGAGTTAGACGCTCGTTTCTCAGCGGTACTGCTATATCCCCGAAGGGACTGTCTTGGCGGACAGGTCTCAGGCTACATCGTGGCCTGATGAAGTTTCAATGATTCCTGCGCGTGTCGCTGTTCACGAACACGCACCTACATCCGTACTGCGCCCGTACTGCGGTAGCAGCCCCATGCGGCGTCGGTACGGCACAGCTCGTACGCCTCGCGCTGTATCTGGCCATGTGCACGGGCACCAATGCCATTCCCTGACCCCGATGTTCGTCAACGCGCTCGGTGGCCCAGAGGCAGCTTGCCGAAGGTACTGCCAGGTCACGCTCGAATTGGAGCCCGGCGCATACAGCGGTATCGCGTCATGGCGTGGAGCCCAGCACTGGGTCGAGATCGTCGTCCGCTGCGCCTATACCGCGGAGTACAACCGCATCCGCCCCGAGCTCGTCAAGACGTCGAAGACAGGCAGTGTCGCCGGCGGAGGGATCAGTCTTAAATCGTTGTTGGCGGTCGCGAAAGTCATGGCCGGTGCTGCTGATTTCGATTCCGGCCGCAGCTCGCGTCTATCCATTGCCACACTCGTCGAGCGAACAGGGCTCGGAGAGCGGACCGTTCAGCGAGCCCGTCAAGCGCTCAAACTACTTCGGGTAGCCACGGAGGTATTGCGTGGCCGACTACGCCGCAAAGGCGAACGTATGGCGTCGTGGAGATTTGATGACAAGTCGCGTGGCTGGGCATCGGTGTGGGCGTTGCACCCGCGTAAGCCTGTGGATAAAACCCGCATGTCAGTCGCAGGATCTATACAGATGGCACCCCACCCCCGTAGGGGTCAGTTTTCTATCCCTACCTCTCGTAGAGAGGTACTTAATACAAAACGATCTGTGGATAAACGAGCCGCTTCGCGGCGCAAGGAATCCAGGTCCGAGGTCGAGAAGGCTGACGGCATCCGGAAAGGCCTGTTGCTCGCATCCAAGTGGCTCGGTAATCCGAGAACGCCTACGTGGGCACGTCAACATACCCCCCGAGGTTGGGCGCCTGCACTGGCCGAATCAGCGGCGCACGGCTGGACCGCTGACGATCTCAACTCCACCATCGACGCGTGGGCCGAGGCACGGAAGATGACACCGGACCCAAAGCATCCGATTGCGTTTATCCGGTGGCTCATGAAGGAGCAGGATCTGGCCTTCTCACCGCATGTTCTCGCTCAAATTGCCGCTGAGCAGGCAAAAGCTGGACGTGAACGACAGTCCTCGCAGTTCGAGGCCGAACGTGCGCGTTACGCATTGGCCGCGACTGAGGACTCCCCCGGCCGCCGGGCAGCGATGGCAGCTGTTCCGGATGCTGCGGCAGTCCGCCGCCGCAGACAGATTGCTGAGCGGAGGACTGCCGCTGACGCGCGCGCAGAACTGTGCGCGCGTCAGCGCGGCATCGACAACTGGTGAAAAGCTACGAATCCGCAGCAGCGCGGACCATGACCAGGCCGGCGGTGGTGTGCTGGTCGAGCATCATCAATGTCGCTCGCACATCACAGGCTTTCCACTTCCCGTCGAGCTGTCTGAACCGGACGGTGCCTTGCGTTTTGCCCCGCGCCAAACCCGCAGACATCTCTAGCGCCACAGGCAAGTCCTCGGGATGCATACCAGGTTTAACCTGGTCATCCACTGATTCCCACGCCAAGTCTGGCATCGGATCGCCTACCCATCGAATGAGTTGCAGCGTCTTGAGATTGACGATCGCTCGGTACTCCCCCTCCTCCGTCGCAGCCTCGAGGACCCGGTATTCAAGAACCACAGGGGGCGGAGCCGCCGCAACGTCGATCGCGGGGCCGATGTCTTGCGTTATTCCTCGCAAAATGACCTCTGACCTGCTGGTCGCAGGATCGATTTCTTCAAGCATTCGGCACGAAAAGTGGGCGGCACGCAGCTCGTCGTCATCTCGCCTCACTGTCCACACCGCTTGGTGAATGGTTCCGGGAGCCGAGTGGATGATCTTCGACAAAGCCTCGCCCTCATCGCGATTGGTCACGAGACGGGTGAAGGCGCCGGCCATTGCTTTCTCGGTATGTCGCTCATCCTCCGGAACGCCGTACAAGTCGAGCAGATCGTTGCTTCCGCTGGCTTTGCTCGCCGTCAGGTTGAACAACCAAGCTCCGGCCGGGTCCCTGTCGGGAACGACTTCGTCTGGTCCGCCAGTCCATAGGTACATGCCATGCAGACGTCCTGAGAACGTCACCAAAGGCTCCACAACGACACGCCGGCGGCCATCAGCAGTTACCCTGTCTACGCGGTCAGGCGACGCCATGACCTCGGCAATCACGCTGTAAACCTCGTCGAGGGAATCTTTGCTTTTGAAGAATTTGTCCAACGGTGTGAACTTTCGAGGAGTGCTCCCCAGACCGATGATCGACGGTGTAGCGCCACCGATCGACTCAATCAACAACCACTTTGTTGCCACTGCGTAGTTCCTCTCCCCGCGGATGCGAACAGAGGAACACTACCCGACAAAACAGACTTAATGTTACTGTCCGTTACAGGTATTTAGTCCTTCAGTGGACGGCGCTGACCTGGGCATCCGCCAAA
>NZ_CP096564.1 GCF_023221595.1 Rhodococcus qingshengii JCM 15477 | reverse complement strand
ATATCGCCGATGCACACTCACGGCGAACGTATTTCGTTACAGCGCAACGTATTTCACCGTAAAGGTGACATAATACAAGTTATCGGCATACAAGAAGGTCGAGTTCAACTAGATGAGAGAACTCGTCCCATTGGATCTCAAGCGAAACTGCTGCCTGTGGCCGGTGACGACTTGCTGCCGGACGGTGGCCCACGAGCCTGATCCCCAGATCGACATCGGTTTATGCAAACAGATGAGAGATTCTCGCGCTACACTTGCGTTCATGCAGAGTGTTCCAGGTCGGCTGCCAGAGTTCCTGTCGAACGGCGTCGTCGGGCTGCTGCGACCCGAGGACCGAGTCTTTGAGGCGATGCTCGATGGCTGGCGAGCGCAAATGCTGGCCCGTGGGCTCGGTGTGCCGTTCATTCGGTCCTCGTGCGGCCTGGTCTCTCGGTTCCAGGAGCACTCCAACGAGTATCCGTGGGGCTGGCAGCCGATCCATGTCGATGAGTTCCTGGCTGATCGACGAACCGGGCCGAAAGCCGTCTCGGTGTCGACGCTGCGCGCGAACGCTGGCACGATCAGGTCCTTCTGCTATTACGTCACTGACGAAAGGTATGGGTGGGCTGCGTTCTGCAGCAAAGTATTTGACGACGTTCCCGCCCAAGTCGTGTTCGAGTGGAACACGCCGCGCCACAAGACCGATGACGCCATCCCAGCGGACCGGCGCAGCTTCACTCAGACCGAGTTGCAGACATTCTTCGACACCTGCGATGACCTCGTCGATCAAGAGTTCGCCAAGGGCTCGAAGCGCTGGCTCCCACTGATGCGAGACTCCACCGCGTTCAAGGTGTGCTACGCCTACGGTTTGCGCCGTCGGGAACTTTCCATGCTCGACTACCACGACTTCGGCCCAAATCCGCACGTAGACAAGTACGGCCGCTATGGCGCCGTTCAGATCCGCTACGCCAAAGGCATGTCGGGGTCAGGACCGCGCCGTCGCACTGTTCTCACGGTGCCTGAGTTTGACTGGGTGGTCGATCTTCTCGATCACTGGCTCTCGCCGCAGGGTCGCGAACAGTTCGCCACTGCGGACCGCTCGGCCTCGTTGTGGCCGTCGGAACGGGCTGGCGCCACGGGCATCCGCAACTTCAATCGCACCTTCACTGCGGTCCGCGAACTGGCTGGGCTACCGACAGAGTTGAAGATGCACTGCCTGCGCCACTCCTACGTCACTCATCTCCTCGAGGCCGGATACGATCCTATGTTTGTCCAGCAGCAAGTTGGCCACGCCTACTCATCCACCACCGCGCTCTACACCTCAGTCTCGGCAGACTTCAAACAAAAGACCATCCAACGGATGATCCAGCAACGAATCGTCACACGTGACGAAAGAAGGACCGGGAAGGACACGTGAGCGAGCAACGCCGAATCGGCTATCGCTGGAATCTCCGCCAACGAATGGCCGATCACAACCTCTGGAAGACAACGGAACTCATCCCGCTTCTCAAGTCCCGCGGAATCAACCTATCAAACGCACAAGTGCACCGATTGGTGACAGGCACACCCGAGCGGATCCCTGCGCGCACCTTCGCCGCGCTGTGCGACATCCTTGAATGCACACCCAACGATCTCTTCGAACCATATGTCGAGATCCGAGCTGCGGCCACGGCCGACGCACCGGCCAACCCGGCCGACCTAGGCATCAGCGACAAGCGCTCGGTTGCCCGCCGGATCCGAGTCGTCCGTAGCGATGATGACGATGGCAAGACCACGTAAACCTGAAGACCCACAACGGTGGGAAGTTCCATGCGATCGCTGCGGTGAGCACAGAGAATGTGTCGTCACCTGGCAGGGCCTCGGAGTGTGCGGTTACTGCTACCAAGCAGCCAAACGAACTCGAGGCGTATGCGCGTGCGGTCACGACGGGGTGTTGCCGGGAATCATCAACGGCCAGCAGGCGTGCCGCAAATGCGCGGGCATAAAACTCAACGTCGACTGCGTTGAGTGCGGCGCCGAGGAAGAACTGTACGCACAGGGATGCTGCTGGCGATGCGTCCTGAGGGCGACCGTCGACCGACTACTGACGAATCCAGAGACTGCTAGCATCAACGACGAACTGAAACCCTTTGCAGCTGCCCTGAAGTCGATGAAACGGGCCAACAGCGGTCTGACCTGGATCAACCAGGAACATGTCACAGCGTTCCTCACCGAGCTGGCCCGCACACCGCTCGTTTCCCACGACGTCATCGACCAACTCCCCCGATCGCGCACCCGAGAATACGTCCGAGAACTCCTGGTCACCCACCAGATCCTGCCGCCCAGAGACGGACTACTCCACCGCTACATCGACTGGTCCGATGAAGCCCTCGACCGGCTGAAGTCGTCCGAGCACCGGGAAGTCGCGACCCGGTACATTCGTTGGCATCACCTGCGGCAGATGTATTGCATGGAGTCGGTGTCACACGGCACGTTCCTGCGGTCGAAGCAAACCGTTTCCGTCACAATCGAATTCCTCAACTGGCTCACCGACCGGGACATCTCGATCGACGATCTATCCCAAGCGGATCTGGACGCGTGGCAGGCCGAAGGCCCGAGCACGCGAGAGTTCGCCATCCGGTTCCTCGCGTGGGCAGTCAAGACAAAGCTGGTCGCTCGGGACCTTACAATGACACCACATCGTCGTGGTACAAGCTCTAAGATGAGCCCTGAGGCCCAGCAAGACGTCGTCGATGGCATTACATCAAACCAACCCGCACTGAATCCGCGAGATCGAGCCGCGGCGATCCTGGTGCTCGTCTTCGGCCAACAGATCGACCGGGTCGTGAAACTCACCTGGGACCACGTCATAGTCTCAGACGAACTCGTGACCGTCACACTCGGCGACATCGCCATCGCTCTTCCCGCACCGCTCGACGAACCATTCCGATATCTCGCCGGAGAACGAGACCTCGGGAACACCGCCGCCCACCCAAGTACGCGCTGGGTGTTCCGCGGCTATATCCCTGGCCAACACATCAACCCGGGCCACTTGCGGAACCGCCTGAAGTCGACGTTCGGCACCCGCGCCGCCCGGCTCGGCACCCTGCACGAACTCACCAAGCTCGCACCCGCCGCAATCCTCGCCGACACTCTCGGCTACTCCCCTGCCACCATCGAGCGACATGCGGTGGCGTCTGCAGCCACATATGCCCGATACGTAGCGATGATTGACGCTGATGGCTAGGGTTGTGTAGCTCGAACTGCTTCTGCGGCCGATGCCGTTCATAAACTCGCGGTACTGATATGTCAGGCTACTATTGGCGGCCGGGATGGAGCTAAGAATGTCGAGAGAGAATCGCGGCAAACCTCGGACCAGAAAGACGACGAAACAACCTTCGATTCGCCTTTCTGGCAGGCTATGAGCATGGCGATAACACTAGAAGACACTTTAGCTGCGATCAGCCTGCTGCAGAACACCGAGAAATGTGCTCGCATATCCGGGACCGCCGAGTACCGACGGTGGCCCAAGAACGACATAGCGGGCCCGCCGAACCGCGTCGATACAGTGCACTTCTCCATCGACAACGAGCTCGGTTCATGGTCTCAGCGCGACACCAAGTCCGCGCAAACCCGCCGCTACTCCAGTGGCGCCGGACAGGAGCTGGTCGATGACGACGGGCAGCTCATCCCTCCCAAACCACCATCAGGGTTCGACCACTGGCCTCTGCTCATCAAGATGATGACACCGAGTAGATTCCCGATCTGGGGGCGCCCGGGAGATAAGTGGAGAATGAAGGGCGCCGAGTCCACCGAGCACGGTTACCTCCTGCACCTCAACCGTGACACCTCCCCCGCAGAGGCGGAGCTGTACATCGACACCACTTTTTCGCTACCAATCCGCTGGACCGATACTCACCAAGTCAGGCCAGATCTCGGGGCGAAACAGGAGGTAGAGATCGTGGCCCTGCACATTCCTCCGGAATGGAAGCGTCTCACCGGTATGGACATGTCCGAGGAAGGTCAAGACATGGCAGGATAGCCGAGCTTTGCACCAAGCGCACCTCGGCCTGGTCATCCACTTCATGTCTGATCGGGGTGACGCCTGCACGGCTTGGCTCCGGACGGCGCACAATGGTCCTGTGGGAGCGAAGAGCAACGAGGCGATGTTCCGCTTCATCCTGCCGGCTCAATTGAATGGGCCCGAACTCAGCGAGCAGATAAACGAGGCTGTACTCCGTAGGGCCCGCGATGCTGGAGCTGTCTCCATCGGCGACGTATATGTCAGCGGCACTATCCCTATCGGTGACGGCGCGTGCCAGTACTCGGTTCGAGTTCGGTTGTACTTCGGTGGCCCTGCCTTCGCTTGAGCCCCATTATTTCCCAGCCGGGCTCAACGACGTCGGGCCTCTGAGATAGGTGGTCTACTCGTCCTAGTTCAACACGTCCCGTTACCAGTTTTCTTCTGTGATCGAGGCCGCGTGCCGGATCATCATCCTCGAAGACCAACTCGCCGAAGCGCGGCGCATCAACACCGAACTCCAACAACACCACGACAACAGTCCCGGCGCCGCGCCCGAATAGTGGCGGAGACAGTCGCCCGCGTCTCCCCTGAGTGCGCCGATGCACACGCCTATGCGGAGCGCCGCCGGGAGTCGAACGGGGACAAAGCATTCGCTATAATCGTTCAACGCAACGTCATCCCGACGTGGCGTTGCACTCAGCCGACCGAACACCGGTCCTGCGCAGGCCGACATCCGGTGGGCCACCCGGTACCGCGCGCCTGTCTCCCCAGACTCCGGCGCGCACGGCCCATCAGGTCGGACACCTAACCCCGCCCTGATGGGCCACTTCCGGGCCGTGCCTCACGGTCGGCTAACTACTCACTCGCCGTCCGAACCCCGAAAACTTCTGGCGAAGAGAGAATTTCACCCCTGACGACAGCGAGTATCTCTTCGAAGCGGCGTCACAACCATGCTATCGATCGCGATGCAGGCACCGAGTTGCCAAGACCAGGAGGGTCGTCACGATGGTTCGCAGACTGCCTCGAACTAGTCAGTGGCTTCCAGATTCGGTTGGATTGCAACATGATTCGAGAGTCGAACTACCGGTTACCGTAGGAAATCGATCTATTGACGTCCGTCAGGAGTGCGCGACTGACAGAGGACCGGCTGACCTGACCTCACTCCCCGTATACACCTTTTCCTGTTACATCCCGATGGCGTTACATCAGCTGCCGCCGGGGTTGATTGAAAGCTCGAAGCGGGTTTCAGCAGTCGCGTGTCGTCCATGTGCCGCACCCGTGGCTGCGAAGACGATCATCGAGTTTGCGGCGAAGACGGCCACATTATCGGCTGAAACGGCTACTGGGTCTCTGTCTGAGCCCCTCGTATCTAGGTGCAAGCCTTACGAGACGGTGCGTATGTTGAAGCCGAATGATTCCAGAGGGGTCAGCGCTCTTCCCGTATTTTGGTTGTTGACGGCGAAGACCGTGATTCGTCCGCTCCCATCGATACTCGATGCATAGAAACGCATGTGGTAGGCGACGAGGTCGTTCTGCATCTTGAAGTTCGAGTCGTATTCGAGAATGAATACCGTCTCACTGCTGGTGGTTATGCATGTCGCGCCGGCGATAGCGCCACCAATCGGGTTTCCGTCGAAGAATTTTCCCGGCGCACAGACCGCTCCGAACCAATCCTCGGCGGTCCCGTAAATCGCGTTGTCGTCGATTGCAGCCACGGATGCGGTGGAGTCCCGGGTGTCACTGTTCTTACTTTCTGATGACAGTGCAAGGCCGGCGAACACCGCGCCGGCCACAAGTATGCTCGCCGATCCGATAGCGAGAATGCGCATATGAGTGGCCCGCCCGGCGACCGGGCCGAGTGGATCGTGACGGGCCTTCGTGCGTGACTTCACGTAGAGGAAGAAGCCGCAGGCAGCCGCCACAAAGGGAAATATGCCGAGCCGGATGTAGGTGCCTTGGGTGCTGGTGCCCCTGACGATCTGACCCAAGGCGATGAATACCGCCCCGAGAGACAGCGCCAGCAGTATCAGTGCAATCGACACAGCAGCAACCGTCGCCCAATGTCGATCGATAGGCCTGTGCCCGTGAGAGGGCGGTGTTGGACGCATCTGGGGACGCGTGGGCGCGGCATCGAGGGGCGCGGTGTGCGACGACCACGCTGTTCCGTCCCACCACCTGAGCACGTGGGCGTCGGGATCGGCGTACCAGCCCGGATTTGCCTTCGGACCAGCGTTGCCGGCCGATTCGGAAGCTAAGGGTGTATCCCACAGATGTTGGAAGTTGTTGCGCGAGGACGTGTCACTTCCCGAGCTCGAGGCGATCGGGTCACTAGCATCAGGGGTGGCTGGCATCTTCGGATCGGGGTGGGAAGTCACAGAGATTGCCCTCTATTTCAGGTGTGTAGGTGTGTTCGAGATCGAAAAATGAATCAAAGCTATGCAATGAAGGGCGTCAGGTATCTGAACAATCCATCTCGCAGCGCGCGCTCTTCTGCGGCGGTTATGAGTTCGAGTGGCGGGCGATGGTTGCTTGTTTTGCTGCCGCGAATTCGGCGTCGTCGAGGATGCCTTGATGATGGAGGTCTGCGAGGTTGTGGAGTTCTTCCGCCAGACTTGTCGAAGGCGCCGCGGCGGCACTCGGACTGTGCTGTACGTGAAATGTCGGGCGCTTGTAATCGATGATTTTCTTCTGAAGTTCGGTGAGGCGAGGAAGGGCCAGTTTGTGCTGCGCTTTGGGGAGCGGAAGGCAGTTCGACAGAGTGAAGGGGCTATCACCGGCTTTGTTGCGGCTGGTGCTGGCCGATCTCCAGTAGTCGTGGTTCGCGGTTCCCTGGTAGCTCGGGGTGAGTACCTCGAGAACACCGCTCATCATCCCGCTGTTGTATTCGATGTTGGTGATGTCGGAGTAGGGGAAGGTGGTAACTCGTCCACCGCCCATGGATCCGGTCATGAAGCCGGCCATGCCGCCGACTTTCGCAATGATGAGACGGTCTTCGAACGCGGCGAGGATCCCTGCGGACCCGGAGTTGATGACGAACCAGGGCAATTCGTCTGGGGCCGTGTGCTCGTCTATGGTTCGCCACGCGACGTCCTTGAGCGGCGCACCGATAATTTCGACGTCGAATCGTCGGGCCTCGCGTGCACGCACGTTTTCGGTGGCGACAGCATCGCGGGCTCGAAGAGTCTCACGTATCCCGGGAGGAAAGCCCGCCGACGCCAGATGGTGGACGTAGTGACTGACGAAGTCGATGTCCGCGTCAGTGATCGCGCCGAACTGATGCACCTGCTGAGCAAGGTCGGTGATGTGGAGTTGTTTCCCGGTCATCTTTTTGACGAACTCGAACCGGGAAATATTGTCGGCCTCGAGAGCGACTCGGGGTCCGCGGGTAGCTACGTCGATGCTGCTGAATGCCATGACGCGGGCATTGGTGATTGCGAGTCCGTCCAGCACGGGCCGGACTTGATTGGTTTTCGACAAGGCCCAGATTTCCTCACCAGGAAAGAGTTGCCCTCGCAAGCTTGTCACCCACTTCTCGGCAACTTTTTCTTTCAACTTGGGGGCGTACTGGGGCGCCAAGGTTGCTCCTTTTGTCAAGGATTTCGAGATGCCGCGGAGCGGTCAATAGTCTCTGATCGAGTACCTTATCGCCGGAGCCGGCGGTGTTGTTTCGATCTTCTCGAACAGCGCTCTTTTGCAGGGTCTCTCCTACCGGTCAGGGGTCACACAGCACAGTCGATAGATCGCCGAGTCGGTGGCGTAGGCCGAGATAGGCCGAATCACCGCGAGTTTTCGCGTAGAGCACGGCCTTCGACTGCCATAGTTGCCGGTGGAAAATCCATTCAGCGGCCTCATCGGTGGTCCAGGCACAAGAGGGACGGCACCAATTCCGTCCGTTGTCAGTGGGCCACTGTTGAACAGGGATCGGAAGACCTTCGACTATCGCGGCGTAAGCAAAGGCGTCGGAAAGAATCGGACCGTCACCGCACACCACACAGGCGATTTCGAAGGCCGGCGGCTCGTGCTCACAATGGCGCCAGTGCGACCGGACGATGACCGATCCCTGATCGCTGGCATTCGGTCCGCACGTTATGGGCAGCTTCCGCTGGAGTGTGAAACAGGACCAGACCGATATCGGCGAAGGCACAGAAGATCCAGGCGGTAACCAATCCGCCGCACCGACCGATCCACAGTGGACGGGACGTCGGCAAGCCAAAGCGACTCTCTAGCGCAATCCGGTCCGTGCGATGAGGAGCTAATGGTGAAGAAGTTGGACTACGACCTGGTCGGTGAACGATTGTTCTCGAACTACAAGGTCAGGGCAAGGATCGAGAGGGATTACAGCCTCCCGACAGGCGCCGCCACCTCGTCGCAGTTCCTCGACTACGCGGTGCGCTATCTCGACCAAGAAGCGATGGACAACCCCCTCGCTCAGACGTACAGCAACCAGCAGGTCTTCAAAGCTGCAGTCAACGCCCTCGGCAGCAACTCCCGAAACTGGGCGAGTTTCGTC
Organism: Rhodococcus qingshengii JCM 15477; assembly: GCF_023221595.1. Classification (NCBI taxonomy): domain Bacteria; kingdom Bacillati; phylum Actinomycetota; class Actinomycetes; order Mycobacteriales; family Nocardiaceae; genus Rhodococcus; species Rhodococcus qingshengii. The sequence continues at coordinate 100,323 of NZ_CP096564.1, read as the reverse complement.
AAGGTCCGTGACCAGCACCTCGAAGGACTTCTCTACGACTTCGACCCCGACAAAACGCACACCGCCGTCCTCGACGGGACGTTAACGCTCGCCGACATCCGTGAGCATTTGAGCGGGCAGGGGGGCACCGGTGATGCAAAAGCGATCATCCGCTGGGCGAAGCTGCTGACCGATCACCCCAATTACTACGACCAGATCCTCGGAATCGCACGCGCCTTCGTCGCCCTCGCAGAGGATGCCGGCTACCAGCTCGACAACCAGCACCTGATGATGATCCTCGCCGGCTACCTGATCTCACCCCCACGCCGGTGGCCCGGCGAAAAGCATCTCGACAGCGGCCTCGTTCGGATGACGCACCGCGAACGGGACCTACCGGGTATGGGTTATCCGCTCGCCAGCGAATTCCTCCGCAACCTGCATTGGAATGGTTTCAAACCCGACCGCCACATCACCAGACTTCTCGGGCTGTGGGTGCCCGAAATCAGGGAAACGGTAGAAGAGGACGTTGATCGTCTCTGTGCGTTGATCGGAAGCAAGAACCGATCACTCAAGTACTTCCTGAGGTACTCACTGGTCGGAGTTGCGATCACGCCGGACGGCAACTACTCACGCGCCGATAACCTCATCTGGATGCTCGGCGCCTATCTGGAGAAGAAGAACAAGGAATCGAACGTGGAGTACATCCACGAATGAGGATGTCGGCCGGCGGTCAGTCACACGGATCTCATTCGATATCCAGGCGACAGTGGGCGTGCATTGCCGTTGTCGTCATCGGAGCGCTGGCTCTGGCAATGGGTGGCCCTTCGCTCTATCGGTGGGTGAGCACACGATCAGCCGAGAAAGCCGCAGAGTCGCTGGCAACGAACCTCGGTTTACATCTGACAGATGACGACACGATCTTGTACGCCGAGAACTACAGTTCCTTTCCCGACTCGAGCGCATACCTGGTCATCGAGTCGAGTTCGCGCGCCCGCGCGGGAAAACCTTCACACCGAGGCTCATCTGACGTCATACGGACCCACGGTGGCCCATGATTTCGATGAGGTTCCGTCGGAATATCGTCCTGTGCCTTCATCGAATTCAATGTCGTGCGAGTCTCCGGTGACCAGTCACGGATTCCTTCGAGGCATGTGGAACCCCGCCCTGGATCAGGGAAAACGTGTCTACATTTGGGCGATCCAGATGTGAGGGCTGACGAGATCCCGGCAGGACCGAATCTTCAATGCGCCCATCGGCTCCCCCTAAGTTCTCAGTCGCAGGTATCGCATGTGCCGTTGAGGGGTGTGGATACAAAGCAGGTCGGGCACAGCGGCCCAGTGGGGCCGGCGGAGCCTCGTGCCTGCGATTCGCGTTCGCCGGAGGACGTCCTACTCACACAGTCCCGGCAGGGAGGCACATTACGCATCTGCTCTTCGGTAGCCAGTTGCGGTGAACCAAGAACCGTGCCGTCATCGAATTTGAAATGTCCGCAGTCCAAGTCATGCCGCTTTCGGGGCGCTTGGCCTGTCGCCACCCCGTTCATGTCAACCGGCGGCACAACGTACCTGATCTCTGGATGACTGATCATGTCCATGTCGACGCCTTTCGCGCGGGTTTGCCCCACGCAGGTTAACCCGAAAATTGAGAGCGATCGCTTACCCTCAGACCGACACCGTCGTTGGCCGATTCGATTCTGGTCCGTAAAGGGTCTTGGTCTCAACACGTCAACGCATCACTACTGGTGAGATGATGCGTGATCGTGGAGGCATGGATGGGCAACAAGGCGCTCGGGTTCACTATGGATCAAGAGAACACGATCTGGGAGATGTGGCGTCGCGGTGATTCGCTGAGTGCGACCGGGCGGGTCCTCGGGGAGAGTGTCCCTCAGATCGGCCGGTTCCTGCGTAAATCCGGCGGTATCCGGCCGCTCCCACGTCGTCGGCGAGCATCTCGTCTCACGGCCGGGGAGCGTGAAGAGATTTCCCGTGGGATCGCCGCCGGTGACAGTGCTCGGACGATCGCCGACAAACTCGGAAGATCCCCGTCCACGATCGCTCGGGAGATCGCCCGCAACGGCGGCCGCGAACACTATCGGGCGACCCCGGCGGATGCCGCAGCGTATGTCCGCGCGCGCCGCCCTCAAATCTCGACTCTCTCTACCAGGCATTTTCTGCAGGAGGTTGTCACAGGGAAGCTGAGTGAGCAGTGGTCACCGCAGCAGATCTCCGCCTGGCTCCGGCGCGAGTATCCGTCCGATCCGCAGATGTGGGTTTCGCACGAGACGATTTACCGTTGCCTGTATATACCGTCGCGGCAAGTATTCGACGACACAAAATTTCACGAACTGCGTACCGATCGGCGGATCCGCCGGCCTCGTGGGAAGAAACGCTCCCACGGGCGCGGGCAGATACGGAACAGGGTCCCCATCGATCACCGCAGCCCAGCAGCAGATGCTCGTAGCGAGCCCGGACATCTGGAAGGTGATCTCGTGTTCGGCACCCGCCCGTCGGCGGTCGCGACGCTGGTGGATCGGCAATCACGCGCCGTGCATGTGGTCGCACTGCCGGACGGGTACCGGGCCGAGACGGTTGCGGACGCCTTGATTGCCTATCTGGGCCGGTTGCCTGCGCATCTGCGTCGGTCGTTGACGTGGGATCGGGGACAGGAAATGGCCGCGCACGAGCGCATCACCGCAGCACTCGACCTGCCCGTCTACTTTTGCGCCCCGCATCATCCGTGGCAACGAGGGACGAACGAAAATACGAACGGGCTCCTGCGCCAGTACCTGCGCAAGAACGCTGACCTGCGCACTTTCAGCCAGGAGGACCTGAATTCGATCGCGGTAAGACTCAACAATCGGCCTCGTCGGGTGCTCGACTGGAACAGTCCACGCCAACGAGAAGACCAGGTGCTCGGCTCCTCCGCAGTCGGATAGCAAAGCTGGCCATAACGGCGGTTGGCATGATGATGGTCATGGCTGCCACCGGACTCCCCGAACTCGATGTCGCCCGGATCGTGAAGTACTGCGCCAGTAGAGTTCCCGATCGTCTGCGTCATGAGATTCGGGTCGAATGCGACATCGCGCCGCGCCATGTCACGATCTGCGAATGCCGGTCGCCGTGGCGAGAGGACTTCGGACCCGAATGGACACGATTCCCGATCGCCCGCCTGTCTTACACGAAGAAAACCGGGCTGTGGACTCTGTATTGGCGGGATCGGCACCTCAAATTTCACCGCTACCAGTTCTTGGATCCGAGCCCTCATGTTCAGGATTTGCTCGATCACATCGAAAACGGTGGGGATCCGATCTTCTGGGGTTGATCCGTTATCGTCGGTGATGCGTTGACCTATTGAGACCAAGGTTCTTTTCCGCCCCTTCGCGAGCGCCGCCCGTGACCGACTCATGCTGCACGGCGGCGCCAGTCATAGCAGCGAATCCGAAATCGACGCTGCTCGGCGAACGAGAATGAGGACGAATGACCGTAGAAGCTCCGATGTGGAAATCTCGATCGACCATCACCATTCCGTGGAAGGGCAATGCCGAGGTAACCATCACGGAATTGCTGTCAACGACGCTTGATGCCGCTCGTTCCGTCCTCATCGACGTCGCGAAAAGCGGTAAGAAGATCACGTACGGGGAGCTCGCACAGCGTTCGGGAACCGGATATCCAGCGCAGTCGATGGGCAAAGTTTTGGACGTGCTCAGTTTGGACTGCAGCGACAGAGGTGAGCCGTCACTGGCACCCATCGTGGTGAGAGCAGCGACCGATGAAGTCGCGTACGGATATGTCGGGTCTCCAGAAGACGATCGTGCAGCGCTATACCAGTGGTGGGTCGCGCACTGACGTAGCTGGCAGGCAACCATGATCGGCCCGCAGTGGCCGAAGCGGCGGCCGAGGTATTTCACGTCCGGCGAGACTGATCGAGAGTAGGACGTCGACGACAAGCAGTCGTCGTACCGGGTCAGCTCCGGTGCGATAGTGACGGCGGCGAGCCGCTCGAACGTTCCGATGGCGACTTGCGATCTCGGGACATTTCGGTGCCCGTGTTGATCGGTACTTCTTTGACACAAACCGCCCGGTCTACAATGGATCTTCACGATCTTGCGACTCCGTCAGCACGGGAGGAGGCAATACCGATGCCGTATCTGGGTGGATTGATCATCGTCCTGTGGATCTTCTGCCTCATCGACGTCGCCACCGCCGATGAGCACGGTGTCCGGAACATCCCCAAGCTGGCCTGGCTAGTGGTGGTGGTGTTGTTGCCGCTGGTGGGATCGGTGATGTGGCTGCTCGCAGGTCGACCGGTCGGCGGCGGCATCTGGGGTGGCAGCGGGACGCGCCCACCGCACACCAGTGGGCGATTCGCCGAGTACGAGTCCAAACCGGGCAGATACGTCGCCCAGGATCCCGAGGCCGACGCCGAATTCCTCCGCCAATGCCGTGCCCGCGCGGAAGAACAACGCAGAATAGAACGTGAGCGGCGCCGGAACGACGGCTACTGAGTCTCCCTGCCCCGTATGCGGAGCGTACCTACCCTTCGAAGCCTGCTCGCGGCGAAATCCCGAATTCGGGAGAGTTCTGTTGGTTCGGCGCTTACGCTGACATGACAGCACGGTCGGGCGGACCCATGTTGGAGGGCACAGATGCGCCGCAGCGCGATACATCGCCTACTCGTCGCCGGAATACTTGCGATGACAGCAATCCTGGCATCATTCGCCGGATCATCCGCCGCCGAGGCAGATCCGCCTCCCGGTTCGATGCCGTCGACCACGCAGTTTCAGATCCCGGTCACGTTCTTCTCGGGGTGCGGCGTCGGATTCCGGTGCTACATCCCACCCGTGGTGCCGCTGTTCCCGTCGGCAACGACAGGAACCCCGGGAGAGGTGACCTTCCAATTGTCGCGCCCCACAGCGTATGCGATCGACACCTTCGACTGCATCGGCGTGAGCGTGAACTGGCGCAATCTGACGACCGGCGCCGCCGGCACGACCGAGGTCCGACGCGTCCCGCTGGATTACAGCGGCCCCATCGCAGCGGAGGACTGGTGCCGATACACCCCGGCGACAGTGTTCACCGGCAGCGGCCTGGTGACCGCGACCGCAACTGCCGGGGACCCCGATCACCGCCCTGTCAGCGCCGGAGCAGCGGTCTTCCTCGTCCCCTAAACGGATGACAGGTGTCATTGCGCGGTTGGGGTGGTCCAACACCGACGACGCGAGAAAATGGGAAACAGGTCGCCACGTGCGACCGATCGGCAAGGGGATTGGGTTCTTGCCGATCAGGGCCGTCGATGGTGCCGCGCGGCCGGGGTCAGTGTGGCGACCTGTTGCTCGTCGCGGTATCGACGCTAGCTGCTCGGTCTGACAGTGATGGTGGATGTTGTTGGTTCCCGAGCCGTTGTCCCGGTTTGTGAATCCGGCAGTCGGTCAGGCGTGTGCCGCAGCCTGCCGACGTGATTCCGTATGCAACCCTCTCAGGTGTGGTCGGGGCATCGCAGCTCAGGCAGTACGGTCCACCCGCTCGCGGTGAGCCACTGCTGCACCGGATCCGGCAGGGTGCCACTGCGTGCGGTCTGTGCGAAGTCGCCGGCAAGGATCGGACCGTCACCGCACACCGTGCATGCGACATCGAACGCCGGCGGCCCCGGCTCGCACTGATGGCAATGCGATCGGGCGAGCACCGCACCAGGATCGGCGGGATTGTCGGTATGAGGATGCAACCAGATCACGGCCAGATCGCCGCGTTGATGGGCCGCTTCGGCTCTGGTGCTCGGCTCGTACCCGCAGGACGGGCAGATCCGCGACGTTCGCACCGCCGCAACAGGGACCACAGCGACCGTGCTCACCGAATCAGTCGGCGCACTCGTCGCCGGTGCGCGCTTGTTCAGGTGTCCGTAGACAGTAGTGCGGGGAACATTCAACATCGCTGCGATCTGCGCGACCGTCTTCTCCCCCGCGTCGTAGAGCTGCTGGGCGAGTGCGATTTGATCGTCGGTGAGCTTCGGCGGACGGCCGCCCTTTCTGCCGCGCGCCCGCGCAGCGGCCAAGCCGTCCCGGGTGTTCGCCATTATCTATACGACGGCAGGAAGGATTCTCCTCTTCAGCTGGGGAATCAGGATATTCGGCGACATCGCTCTGGTGAGTTACATGGGTGACGAGCGGTGGATGCCAGCATGAGGCGATCGGCGGTGTCGCCGATCATGGGCGAGGTTTCGAAAAATGAGGGCCGAGCCCGACACCCTGACATGAATGAAATCCGAGTCGGCGGGTGTCCCTCCGATGCGAGCGAAAGAGGTGTCGAAAACACCGTCGAAAATCAATGTCGACTAACCACCGTCGGGGTATTGTCGACGGATGCTGCTCGGATATGCCCGGGTCTCGACCGCAGATCAGAACCCTGCCCACCAGATCGACGCGCTGCGCCGGGCGGGGGTTACCACTGAAAACATTCACGTCGATCACGTCAGCGGCGCGAAGGCCTCCCGCCCTCAGTTGGATGTGGTGCTCGCCCTGTTGGACGACGGCGACATCCTGGTCATCACGCACCTGGATCGGCTCAGTCGTTCGGTGCTGCACCTGATCACGCTCGGCGCCGACCTGCGCAAGCGCGGGGTAGGTTTGAAGGTTCTCGAGCAGGGCATCGACACCGCCACCGCCGAGGGCCGGGCGATGTTCGAAATGCTGTCGGTTTTGGCCGAACTCCAGCGTGAGCTCGCCGTGAACAATGTCCGGGAAGGTGTGGCGGCGGCCAGGACTCGCGGCCGCAAGGGCGGACGCCCACCGAAACTCACCGACGATCAGGTCCAGCTCGCGCAGCAACTCTACGACGGCGGTGAACACACCGTTGTCCAGATCGCCGACATGTTGGGCGTGCCTCGCACTACCGTCTACGGGCATCTGAACAAAGCCGCAGCAGCAAAAACTACTGGAACAGTCTCTCTCGCAACAACTCCCGAGCCCGCGGCTCCGGAGTCCGGTTCGGTATCCGGCACTGTCCCCCGGCCGAGCCGGACACGCAGGACAACCCGCGCCTGCCCCACTTGCAGGCACGAACCGGCCACCCGAGCCGAGGCGGCGCATCAGCGCGACGATCTCGCGGTGAGCTGGCTTCGTCCCGACAAAGACCGGCGTGGCGAGCTGGTAGCCCAACATCATTGTCGCCAGTGCGAACCCGACCTGCCGGTCTTCGACGTTGCCTGCGCCCTGTGCGGAGATGGCCCCATCCTCACCGGAGAGCTCGCCACCGCGGCAAGAACAGTGTTACCCGTACCGGTGCAACGGTGGCTCGCCGACGCCGGCTGGTGCACCTCGCCAACACTTCTGTGCCCCGACCATTCTCTCCAAAGCCGATAGCCACGCGGCCGGTGTAGGTGTTTCGCCGATCATGGGTGCGAGCGGCTGGCTTCTTTCATGTACCGGCGGAGCAGGATGTTCGCGGTCTCGAGGTCGTCGCGTTGCTGGTCGGTCAGCTCGACCAACCGAGTATTGGTTTCGCGTAGCTGCGCGTTGTCGACACGCAGGTTGGCGACGAGGGCCTCGAGGTCGGCGATGCGAGCGGCCAGCTGGGAGTGGTCGATCTGTTCGATTTCGTTGCCGAGGGTGCGTTGCAGCCGCTCACGGAGCTTGCGTTCGGAGGTGCGGAGCGCGGCGATCTCGTGCCGGGCGAGTTCGAGGTCGGTGCGCAGGCTGTCCCCGGACGTGAGGGGGCCTGGCGGGTGTCGGGGTGGGCTCTGTTGGGCCATCGCGTCCCGGATTGCGGTCGTCAGCTCCGGCTGGTTGTAGAGCAGCCACGTCGACACGCCGGCCTCGCGGGCGACCCGCGCGTAGGTGATCCGGGTACCGGATCGCACCAGCTGGTCGAGTGCGCGGAGGGCGTGGGCGTGTTTGTCGCGGCTGGCTTGTCGGCGGGCCGTGAGGAGCCTGTCGGTGCGGGTGTCAGTCATCGACAGCGCCTCTGCGGTGGGCGACGCTCAGCGGCAGAAAGTGCCGTTGGTGTTCGCGGGCTTGGCGGATGGTGCCGATTGCGGCATCGAGGGCGGCGCGTTCGTCGGGGTCGAGTCGGTGCAGGTGGGTGGTCATTTTGGTCAGGATGCCCTCGAACATGGCGAGGTTGTAGCGCAGGTTGTCCACCACTTGCGGTGCGGCGCACAATTCGGCCTCTTTCACGTCGGCCTTGATCTTGCGGATTTCCTGCTCGATTTCGGGGATGTAGGAGGGGTCGGGCCGGTAGTGGTCGCAGCCACCGCATTGAAACCTGATCGGGCAGGATTTGCCGCCGGAGTTGACGTTCGACGGTTCGACGCATCCGCCGAGAAGCGTGGAGACGGTTCGCCGTTCATATTCGATGAGCTCGGGTGTGGGACGCAGCGCACCTCGCCGGTCCATCACCATGTTGCCGACGCGTTCGATCGCCTCGCGCTTGCGGTGGTGTCCGATGCGGTAGTAGCCCTGGGTGACGGCGAGGTCGCGGTGGTCCATCAAAGCGGCGAGCACATCGACGGGAGTGCCCGCGTCGGCATGATTTTGTGCGTAGGTGTGGCGCAGCGAGTAGGCGACCAGATCCCGCCGATCGATGAGGCCACCGGGGTGGGGAACCGTCCGGATCAAGGGCGCCAGTTCGTCGATCGAGTCCACCCACTGGCGGAAGATGACGCCGAACGCGGACGCCTTGAAGTGCTTGTCCGAGCACGGGTCCGACAGATCCAGTTGCGGAAACAGGTGGGCGGTGCGGCGATCGGGCCGCAGGGTCGTCACCCGCGCCAACCAGGCGCTGACCGCCGCCGCGGCAGCGGTGGTGATGTGCAGTCGGCGCCCGAGTCGGTTGGCCTTGGCGTTGGTGTAGATCAGCACCGGGCCGCCACCGGGATCGGTGTCGAGACAGTCACGGCGCAGGGCGGTGATTTCTCCCGGTCGCCGGCCGGTGTCGCGCAGCAGCTGATAGATCGTCTGCCGCATCACTGCGTAGTCGTCGTTCGACCATCCCTCGACGCGGTGTCCGGCAGTGAACGTGGGCCGCAACAACGTCATGTTCCGGTCGAGGACCTCGACGATCTCGGTGGGCAGGGCCCGCCCCGGTTCGTCGTCGTCGCGGTGAGGAGGGACCGGTCGTTGTTTCAGGTGCGCGGCGGTGAGCGCGAATGCCCCGGGAATCTCGTCCATGTGTCCGGCGGACCGGCAATACCCGAGGACAGCCTTGATGTTCCCCAGTCTGTCGTCGGCGTAGCTGCCCGCGAAAGGCGCACCGGTGGCGGCGGTCTTGCGGCGGCAATGGTCGATGATGGCGGCGATGTCGCCGCGCCCCGCAGCACGACGATCGGTGAAGGCGGGGCCGAACTCGAGGGCCTCGGACGCCCACGTCAGTGCCCGCAGCGACGGCCTCAGGTGCTCGTATCGGGGCAGGGTTTCCTTGGCCCATGTCTTGCCGAGCATGCGTAGCCAGCCGCAGCCGACGGCGGACCAGTCGATGACGAGGTTGCGGCTGCGGGTGCCCGCGGCGCTGGGGAACCGGTCGAGGACCTCGGGGCCCCACCGGTCCGGCTCGGTGAGATCGATTCCCTCGAATGCGCCCCGCTGCTGCCGCAGCAGCGGCAACGTCATCCGCAGGAAGCTCACGACGTGCGCGTCCGAGGCGGTGGCCTCGAACAGGGTGCGCGCGCCGTGGGCGGCTTTGACGAGATTACGCATCCGCAAGAGGGAGATTCCGAATCCCCGGCGGTCGCGTTCTTGCAGGATCCACAGCAGCTCCGCTCGCACCAGATCCGTGCACCCGGCCAGGGTGAATTCGTGCGAGCGGATCAGCGGCAGCGCCTGGGCCGCGAACTCGTGCGCGTCGATCGGCGGCTCGCCGCGGTCCTGACGGCCCCGATACTGGCTGCGGTGGGATTGGCATAGTGGTGTCGAGGGGTGGAAAACCTGGTGACTGCAGCCCCCGACCGCGCAGGTTGCCAGCGCACCGAGTGGTTGCGCGTCGGCCATGAACTCGGTGATGCCGATGCCGCGGGTCTTCGCCGCGTGCGCGAACCGGCTCTGGTGTGTGAAACACAAACCGGCGGTGGAGTATCGGGGACGTGCGCAACGGACGTCGGCGGCGGCGACCGTACAAGGTTCGACGATGGTGTCGTGAAAGCGGCGCGTGAGGGTTTTGCTGTGCGGCTTGGCTTCGGTGAGGCAGAACGAGCATATGGTGTTGCGAACCCCGGTCGGGTGCACACAATTCGGATGGGCGCACAAATACACAAAGGTTTTCTGATTGTGTGGATCGCCGGTGAAGATCAGCGTCTGCGGGTCCCATTCGTTCGGGCGCCACCGCTCATCGAGCCGTTCCGTCAGAAACGTGTGCCACCGGTCGCCGTCGCCCGGCGTGATCGCATGGCCGGCGGCGGCCACCGCGCTCATCGGATGGTCTTCGCGTGCGCGTTCCGCCGGTGTGCGACGGCGTCCACGGCGGCCCGCATCTGCTCGTCGGACGGGTGCAGGTATTTCGCCGTCGACACCGGACTCTGATGTCCCATCAACTTTTGCACCACGTCGATCGGGGTGCCCGCGCGGGCCCATGACGTACCCGCCGTGTGCCGCAACATGTGCAGCCGCGCCTCCACCCCCGCACGGCGAGCCACTCGGGTCAGGCAGTTTCGGGTGTTCTGATATCTCATGGCGGTATCGGGCGCCGACGTCGAGTACAGGTTGATGAACACGAAATCGCATCCACTGTCGGGTACAAGCCGATCACGTTCGTACTGGTAGTCGCGGTAGGCCGTGGTCGTCTGCGGGCCGACCGGGACACTGCGCGGGTAGTGACTCTTCGCGAGCGCGTGGTTCTCGTTGGCCCGGCGTCGCACATGCAGATGGGCGCCGGGCAGGGCGCAGCCCAAGGCCTTCGAGTCCGGAAGGAAATGCAGGTCTTCCCGGCGTAACCCCAGGGTCTCGCCGACACGCAATCCGGTCTCGACCATCAACTGGATCAGTAGGAAGTCCCTGACGTTCGCCGTCGCTACGAGGAGCGCGGTCACCTCGTCGTCGCTGAGGGATTCCGGTGGCCGCGTCACTTCCTTGGCCTTGATGACCTTCGCGGTGATGTATCGATGCGCGCCGTTTTCGCGCTGCGGCATCGTCTCCGGAGCAAAGCGCAGATGTTTGGCCTCGACGAACTTGTCGACGACCGCGTCGTCGATCACGCCCATCCGGGCGCAGTACCTGAGAAACTCGACGATCGCCGTGATGTGTGCGTTCACCGTCTTGCCGGCACGCACCCGACCGGAGGGTCCCGGTTCCGCTTCCAGTGACCGCTTGTACAAAATCAGTTGCGGCAGAGATATTTTGGTCCACTCCACTACCTGGAAATGGCACCAATTCAGGAACCGGGCAAGCCGGGGAATGTAGGCCCGCAACGTGTTGACGCTCGCGCCGCCGCCGTCGAGATACAACGCGAACTGGGTGACCTCATCGACCGGATCGAGCCGATCATCGAGCACCAGCCACGTCACCTTGCCGGCGACAGGCCCGATCGCCTTCTCGGCAACAAACGGACCATTCACACTTCGAAGCTAATCCCCGTCACTCACTGGGTGTGGGATATCCGCGAGGGACGTCAGCAGGCGTGTCGTAACCCCATGTCCCTCACAGGAAACCGACGCGTATAGATAATCGCCACGATCAACTCACGTTGGAGTTCCGCAAGGACGGAGAGCATCCCGAACATCGCTCGCCCTTCCGCTGTGCCAGTGTCGATGCCCTGCTCGAGAACCTTCAATCCGATTCCCCGCTCGCGCAACTCTGCACCGAGGGTGATCAGATGCAACACCGAACGCCCCAACCGATCCAGTCGGGTGATCGCCAACGTGTCACCGCTACGTAGTCGGGACAGCACTGCGTCGAGTTGCGGGCGTGAGGCTTTCGCACCGCCCGCCTGGTCGGTGTGGATGTTTGCGGCGTCGATCCCCGCCCGCGTCAGGGCGTCGATCTGGTGGGCGGGGTTCTGATCTGCGCTCGACACCCTGGCGTAACCGAACAACATCTGTCGAAAACTACCCTTCTTTAGGGTTTTCCGTCAGGTTTGGAGCCGTCAGCATCTGCCAGGATCAGGCGTGGGAGCGCGAAGTCAGCAACTCGTCGATGACGACCGTCTGGCCCTCACGGACCGCAGCCTGAAAGATTTCGAAGGATCGGCGGCTTCGTCGACAGGCATCGAGGGTCCCGAAGTTTGCAGACAAGAATAGATACGGAGAAACGAACCTCTATAGTCCTCTGATGCGAATGCACATTTATGCCGCGGGGATAATCGCCACAGCTCTTGTTCTTTCAGCGTGTGGCTCCAGCGCCGACGTCTCGGATTCCGGCTCTCCGACTACGGTCGCGTTACCCACCCCCTCGTCGAACGGAACTCCAGTCGCGACAAGTGAGCCTGCCATCCTCAAGCCCGGCGACAAGACTGGGATCAGTCTCGGTAGCACCAGAGGGACTGCGACTCTCGAATCTATCCAGACGAATGTCCCTTGTGGATCTGGATCAGGTTTCTATCAAGCTTTGGAATTTACGGTGACCCTCGATCCGGGTACGAGTTTCATGACAGCCGCATCACTGGAACTCACCGAGATCTTGCCTGATGGAAGCCAAGCAACGTCGAAAGCGAATATTTCGATCAGCGATTGCTTGAGCGAGGACCAGCCTGAGCTCGACACCATTCGCCACGGCTCAACACAGCGAGGTTGGATAGTCGCGAAGACGAAACAAGATGGCGGCTCACTCTATTTTCATACGGACTCCCAGAACAACATGGACTCGATAATCGAATTCTGATCTCCCGGTTCGTTCGAATCTCGAGGAAGGCACGTGCTGCCTGGAACAGGATGGCCCCCTATGACCGAACTCCCCGATACGACCTCCACGGGTTTGACCGAAGCACAGAACCACAACCCCGAGGAAGTCATCGAACTCGAGATCACGTTCAAACTTCCGTCGCCAACCATTAGGTTGTTCTTCCGCATGGGTGAACAGTTGGGTCTCAACAGCAAGGAGCTCGCACAACTGGCGATCGAGGAATATGCCCGCAACCACTTCGACTCCGACCTACCGAAGCCCGAGCGCGGGTGGAGTTCAGTGAACGAGCCGTAGATGGCGAAGGCGCACCGGCGCAGCACCCCTCATCCCGCAGTCGTCCGTTCAGGATAATCGGGGCACATCTCGGCTCGTATGGGCGATAGAATCGTTATCGAAGACCCGGATCGACCTCTGCCACGATGTGCATGTCACCGGGGTTTCGGCGATCCCGTGAAGGAAGTTCATTGCTTTGGTGGCGCTCCACGCCGCCAGGGAAACTCGGCACGATCATGAGGATGCGTCCAACGGCGCATCGAAAAAGCCACTCGACCACGCCATCGGGGCGTTATCGACCGGATTCGATCCAGCAGATGGTCGTATCGGCTGGTGCGGGTTCGCCGAGTACCTCGACGTGCTAGCCGAACGTGACCGCCCGGCAGATCCGACGGCGAGCTGGTCCGGGCACTGGTGGCCGAATCCGCCTTTTCGGTGTTCGACACGGACACTGTTCGACGGGGCTTCCGGCGGGTTTGTGGTTCGTCGCGACAACAGTGGATGGAAACGCGTCGTCACACGGGAAGTCGGTACACCCGCTGGCGCTCGAATTGGCATGTAAGTGGATGACCAAGAACGGCCACTAGGGCGCGAAGTTGTCGTCACCCGGTGCCGATGGCGGGATCGACGTTGAGTCGCTATTCGCAATTGCGCAGGTCAAACATCACAAGTCGCCCGTGGGTATCGGCGAGATGCAACGGATCTACGGAATCGCACAGTCCAAGAAGAAAGCGCTCTTCTTCGCTGCAACGGGATATACCACGCAGGCACTCGAATGGGCCAAGAAGCACAAGATCGAGTGCTACATCTACCCACCGGTGAAACGCGTGCGCGCCTAATGACGCGATACCTGACGACCCACCCACTGAATGCTCTCGTTGTCTCGACAGATCGGGGCCGACGACAATTGGCGATCTCACACGGCAACCACCCGCGACGGAGATCTCACGGTACTGCCAGGAAGTGAGCCCCGAACGTTGCATCGTCCCGGTATCCGCTTTCACCGGAAGATCGACCAGCGCCCCCGTCGAAAAGACCATGCCTCGCAGGAATTCGACATAGATTTTCGACACGAGTTCTCGACAGATCCGAACAAGTCTGAACTGCACAAATCCAATCACCGACCGGGTGACGAAATCGGATCGATTTTCGACGCGGTGAGGGCGCTGGCCATGGTCATCGTTAAGCCGCGGAGACCGGCGACTCCGTCACACGGGGACGATACCCTTCTCGACCATTCAGTCACGGGCGACGTCGACGGGGTCACCTCGGTCGACGTCCGCCATCAATTCGCTTCCCGGATATACGTCACGCCGAATGCCCTGGCCTGACGGAACTCCTGCCGCGTACTGCCGAAGTCGAACCAGCCGCCTTCTTGCTTCTGAAAGATGTCGAGGCCCCGGCCGAGGTTGATGCGCCATCCGTTGTTCGTGCGGATCCAGCGATCATGACCGCCAGGGTCCTTAGCCACGTCAAGCTTGATGCCCTGTTGGGCAGCCCCCTGAATGATCTGGCCGATCATCTGCAACTGTCTCTTCTGATACTCAGGGTCGGTTTCGAGCAGGGTGAAGAGCTTGAATGTCACCTCGTCGGCGGGGTCTTTGGCCGCCGCGATCAAGGCCAGTAACTCGACGAGATTCCGACCCTGGTGGTTCATCCGGATGTACGGGTCGTGCAACTCGATCTCGGACGCGCCGCGCAAGTACGGCATAAGGAGCGTTTCGTAGGAGACGCCGCGCTGATTTTCGATGAAATCTCGGTGTCCTCGATACAACTCCTCCTTCACCGGGACGGAGACAACCGCCTTCTCCGAGCCGGCTGCACCTGCCCCGGGTTGGGCCGGACCGACAAGGTCCTCGATCTCCTCGACAGCGTCTGGTCGATCGCGGTAGTAGTGCCGGGGGTACTCGTCTTCCTCCAGTGTCGTGACAGCGGTCCACTCACCCACAAGCGATTGGTACCCGAACTTCACCGTTGCCATGGTGGAGTCCATGCGCAGGATCTGGTCCTTGACGCGCTTGCGGCCCTCGATCGCGAAGCGCAAGATCTCTTCGATCTCCTGGGCGGTGGCCTGCTCGTGCGGGTAGAGCAGCTTCATCAGACCGGAGAAGGTCTTGTGGATGCCGTCTCGGTCGCGAGTGGAGATGTCCGATCCGAGTGTGTAGTACTGCTGGTAACGATCGGAGTAGTCGAGATTTCGCATCGACTTGAGGACTTCGGCAATGTAGTCGACGACGAAACCGTAACCGCTGGAGAACATCTCGCCGCGGATCGTGTCGATTTCCCAACCAGGGATGTAGAAATGCAGGCGGTCGAGGTAGGCCGAGTCATGGTAACTCTCGGGGAGCTCGTCGAAGAGGTCTGAGTGCTTGAGCATGTACGGAACGGTGTGCGAGGTGTTGCCGACGAACACCATGGACGCCTCCGCGCCGAGCGTCTCGACACCGCGGGAGAAGGACTTGTTCGCCATGTAGTTCTTCATGATGTCGACCAGCGCCTTGTCCGTGCGCTTCTTCTTGCCCGCGAACTCATCGAACGCGACGACGTCCCAGTATCCAACGAGGCCGATCTTCCCGTTGGCGTTGTTCACGAACAGTTTCGGCACGGTGATCTCACCGCCGGAGATCAACATGCCATGGGGCGAAAACTCAGAGTAGATGTGCGATTTGCCGGTGCCCTTCGGGCCCAATTCGACGAGGTTGTAGTTACGTTCCACGAACGGGATCAGCCGGATCAACTGAAGCAGTTTCGCGCGTCGCCCAAACATCTCGGGGTTGAAGCCGATTGACTGGATCAGAAGGTCTATCCATTCATCGGTAGTGAACTCGGCGCGGGCCTCGAGGTACCCGGCGTAGTCAAAACTCGACATCTGGATCGGCTGCAATCGACCCAGAATCCAGGGCACCACACGGGCGTCGTCACTGTGGAAGTACTCGATGTCGCACAGGCACCACACGCCGCCCACCAGCAGTTTCTGGTTCGCGGTCACCGTGCTCGAATCCACGAGCACCCCGCTGATGCCGACGTTCGCGAACGTCGCCTGATAGACGTCGTCCTTCTCGTTCAACGTCACGCTGACCCGATCGATGATCCGGAAGCGACCCTTCTCACGAATCTTCGACTTCACCAGCTCCGACTCGTTGCGGTGCACGTAGTGCTCGGCAAGGATCCGGCGCACCTTCTCGATGCCCTCCTGGATCGTCGCCTCGTCGTCGGACGCGGCGAACTGCCCGAGCAGGTACTCCAGCACGTACGACGGCACGATCGCGTTGCCTTTGACCGTCTTGACGAGGTCCTTGCGCACGACAGCACCCGGGAAATGCGCGTTGATCTTGCGGTCCAACGCTGTCAGCTCGGCCACAGCACTAGCAGGATCCTCCGCGGGAGTCTGCTCGCGGAGGGCCACCTCTGTCAGGTCGATGTGGTCACTCATCAGAAATCCCATCCATCGTCACTGGCGAAGGCACGTTTGACCGTGTACGGCGCGCTCTTGTACTTCTTCCACTGATCGGTGCCCTCGATCGGCTCCGAGAGCCGGAATTCGACGCTGTGGTTGTTGGCCTCGTCCGCGTTCCTACCGAGAAGCAGTGTCACGCTTTGGAACCGATCACGTCCAGCATCACTGCTCGAGTCGAAGGTCATCTCCTGCTCGTTGGAGATCAGTATGTCTCCGAAGTACAGCCCGGCACGCAGCCGCCGCGCAGGTTTGTGCGGCTCCACCTTCGCCGACTGGTACAGCTTGACGACGATCTGCCCCGTGGTGATCCGATCTGACTCGGGGTGGATGTCGACGTTCACCGGCTCGACGGTGTCGATGCGCCTCTTGTTGATCTGGATCACCGGCACCACGATCTCCTGCAGGGAGGCGCCGCCGTGCACGAACTGGTATCCGGCTCCGGGCTGCACGATCCGCTGGATCGAATTCGGGATCTGCACTTCCAGGTCGCTCGACAGTCCCACTTGGTCGGGTTGGAATGTCGTGAACGCTGCGTCCTTCTTCAATCCTCGCCCCAGCACGTAGCGGCGCGTTGACTTCACGATCTGCTCGCCCTGCGGTTTCACCGTCTGGTTGAACTGCTCAGCCAGCTTGGAACGCTGATAGAGGAACCCGTGATCGGCGGTGACGATGATGTTCGTCGCGTTCGCGCTCGCGAGCTTCTTGACGATGTCGATCAGTTCGCGGACCGCGTCCGCTGCCGCCGTGAAGGTTCGGTGTTCGGAGACGGCTTTGTCCCCGGTCGCATCGATCGTGTCGTGGTAGACGTACAGCACTTGATTCGACGAGTACAGGTCGCGGCGTTCGGACGGCTTCATCTCGATGAAATCTCTCGCCTGGATCGCCGTCCCGCCGACTGCATTGAGGATCTTGCTGCGGTTCGCGGTACCGTCGGACTTCTGCCCGTCGACCAGCACCGGGTCGCCGTCTGAGGAATGTGCCAGCGTGGTGTGTGGGAGCAGTGCTGCCATCCCGAGTTGGGTATACGAGGGCAGGACGCCGAGCATGGCTTCGATGGTGGCGGAGAACTTGTTCTCTCCGCGGATCCTGGTACTCAGCTCGTCGGCGACCTCGTAGCGCAGTGCGTCGGAGACGATCACAACGGCCTTCTTGCGACCGGTGAGGCTCGGGGCGACGTAGTGGTCGTAGAACGAGGTTTGCGAGGTCGTATTAATGGTGCGCCACTGCGTGACCGTATCGACTTGCTGTTGCCATGCCACTCCGAGCGGAGCCAGAAAATTGGTGACATAGGCATTTTCGACCAGGTCTGCCAGTGCCTCGATCGGCTGCTTGAACTCAGCGGTGAGGTACGCCTGGGTGAACTGGCGATAGCGCTGGTCGATGCGGAACCACTCATCGCGATACCGTGTCAGTCCCTCGTCGAAGCTGCTGAGGTCGAACACGGCGTTCCGGATCGCCGGAATCAGTTCGGCTGCGGCGCTCAGCCCTTCATACAGGGTCGCGTAGTCGTCGAACCAGAAACTGTCACGACGTCTTGCGCTGATCGCATCGGTGATGTCGCGATACGGCATCGTCTGCGCACTGATCCCCTCCACCAGGCGCCGGATCACCTCACGCTCGCCGGCGTCGAAGATGTCCGTGTCCTTCAGTGTCTCCCAACCGATCTCACTCATGTGATCGGTGTAGTCGAGATTGCCCTCGACGGTTCGGGCCAGCGATTTCATCGCTGCACTGCTGCGCTTGGAGTCACGGAAACCGCGGAAGTCGAGCGACAAGTTTCGTGCCTTGTTCGACTCGGTGACTGCGAACCCGTCGACCGCGCGCTGAAACATCCACAGCACGAAACCTGCCATCGTCGGCGTCTGAGAGGTGAACCCGTAGATGCCGGAAGCTCCAGTCCAGTAGAAGTCCGCCAGGCCGTGGGAGGTAAACGCATCGAATCCGGCGGTTTCGCCGTCGGCGTGCTGTATCAGCAGCGTGCGGGTCAGCTCAGAGAAGCTGTGTTCCTTCTGATTCAGAAGCACGGCGCACATCTGCGCCTGCACTACCGTCAGGTCTCCGCCGTTCAACGGCAGCGATTTGAGCCGCGCTACCAGCTTCGTGTCGTCGAAGAACGCCCGATAACTGGCAATCAACTCATCGGAACCCTGCGCTGTGAGCCCGAGATCGACCCGCATCAACGCGCCACGGTCTGCAGTGAACACCGGACCGTAGGCCAGTTCGATGTCGAGCAACCAGTTCCCGACACCTTCGGGTACACCGCCGGATCGGTAGATCAAGAACTTCGCCGTCGGTTCTTTACGCAGTACCCGATGCTTAACGGCGAACTCGTCATCGACGATGCGCAGCACCGTCACGTCGCTCGGCGCGAGCACATCGAGTCCGGCGGAGTAGCCACCGTCGAGATCGTGCCATACGACTATGCGCTTGGAGTCGAAGCGATCCGCAAGGTGGTCCGCGATCGTGGGGGTCTTACTCATTCATCGTCCTTGTCGTCACGAGCTGGTCCGAGCGCGCACGTGCGACTCGTTACACATCGCTGGACTCCAAGCCAACAATCTTCTTCACCGCCGGGTAGAGCTTCGGGTAGTTCACTTTGACGCCGTCATCGAGATCGATCTCGACCTGCTGGGTGGCGAGCGGATAGAACACGTCATGCTCGTAGTCACGCAGTTCGGCGAGTATTTTGCGCAGCCGGTCGGCTTCCTTCTGGTCCTTCACCGATGTGCCGCCAGCGGCCGCAGCCTCGGCACGCTCAAATGCCTTCTGCAATTTGTTCTCGTACTCACGCAAGTACTCGTTGAGCACAGTCGAGACCGTCGACGGCGTGTAGCGGTGCAAGTAGATCAGCGCGTTGAACGAGCCCTTGGGACTGGAGAACATCCAGTAAATCGGGCGCTTCTTGTAGCGCTTCACGTGGTCGTCGTAGAACTTCGACCTCCCCGACTTAGTGACGAAGTAGTCGCGCAGTGTCTTTACGCCCAGCGACTCCTCTACAAACCGTAGGTTCTCCTCGAAGTGTTCTGCGGCAAACGCAGCTTTCAAGAATTGCCGGAATTGTTCGACGATGTCATCCTCGAACCAGCCATCGTCGACGAACGGAATCACATTGTCGGCGTCCGGCATGAACGTCAGGTCGCTAGTTGTTGAGCTTAACGAAACCTTGGCGAGATAATCCTGAAGCGTCGCACTCTGATCGGCGAGAATCAGGCCCGGCTCATCGAGGCTGTAACGGCCGAACATGCAGCCCACGGCATAGGAGATGATCTCCGCAGCGAAATCTGCTCGCTCCAATGCCTCGTACTCGGTAGCGGACCTACCAGGTCCGTATCGGAACTCGACATTGCGGGTCAGGGAGACGCGATGCAGAGGCACGTCGATCAGAACCTCGTCTTGCAACCCATAAGCTTCAGCAACGATGCGGTTGTTTTGCGTTTCGCGGGTTTGTTGCTCGTCGGCAATACTTTTCTGGTTCTTCGACCATAAGAAATAGCGCTGCCGGAGGGAACTCAGCCCGGCAAAGTCCCCAAACCATGAAGGGCGCTTAAAATCCCACGAGGTCTCGAAGTCATCCCAGTCTGCCTGCGAGGTGGCAACTGCGGCCCTAACGTTTTCCTGGCAGGCATGACTGTCAGCAGCAGGCGAAACAGGTACAGAGCCAAGATAGCCCGGATGAAGGTTGAGCGTAGGATTAAGCGTCGCAAGAATTGCTGAAGCAGCCGAGGAGTTCAGAACTCCGAGGTGGACGTCATCGGTTCCCGACTGACATATACCTGCCGCCGCATCAAAAAGTGACCCCCTCGGGACATTCCGGAAGGTCTGCGCACCTGACGTGACGACCGTCCACGCAATACCTGGACGGAAAATCCGGTCAAGATTGAAATTATGCGCCCATGTCCTCGAACCGCCAGGCGCCAAGGTGGTCTGCAGGCGCAATCCATCGTGTTGCCAATCGACAACCGAATCAAGGTTCCCCGCCCAGCGTCGAAATTCACCACCCTTGGCATAGGGGAACCATCTGCGACTAGTTTGCGCAGCCTGATCACGGCTCTGCGCATCCAGGCACGTCAGATTCGCCGCAACTTCCCACCACTGTCGGACATACAAAGCGTTCTTGCCGGTAACCATTCCGATTGTGGAGCGCGAGCGCGACGACAACGCGGGGAAGTCGCTAAATGTCGCACGCATGGAGTCGGAAAGCCAGTATGCAATCGGAGTACCAGGCACCTTGGCGAAATCCGACGTTGCGGTCCTGTACAAGTGACGCTCCATACCGCTACTTGTTTCACCGGCGCGTTTCAAGCGATCAGCCTGGATGATTTCGAGGGTCTTCGGCCCCTGAACGGCAGGCCCTACGAAGTCGAACAAGCGAACGAAAGCGCCCGCCTGATCCGACTGCCCGCGGCGAAGCACATATGCGCAGATCGGAACCGTTGCACCATCGAACCCCGAGTATTCGAGCTGAATGAGCGTAGTAATTGTCTCTTCACGAATTACTCGATTCCGTAAAGCTTCGTAGCTTGAGATAAACATCCACACGAATGGTGTCATCAGCCCGGAATAGCCGCCCACTGGCAGGAGATCCAGGCACCGTTCAACGAACATTGAAAATAGGTCAGACTTCGAGTCCTTGGACTCGGACTTGGCGAAATCAGCGAGTCGCGTGTCCATATTCTTGGCACCCATGTAAGGCGGGTTGGCCGTGACTACCAGATACTCACAACTCAGTATCTCGGCCTGCCGGACCACCAGACGGGCACGAATCAGCGTGTCGTAGTAGAGTGTCGCTTCCTGGTCCTTAAGCGCTTCCAAAACCATGGCAGCCTGCGCGGTCGCATCTGGGTCTGGCCGGATCAACGAACCCAAGACATCGGCGTCATGGAACTGATTCCAGAACGCTTCTTCGGCGTCGCGGTCCCCGTCCTTCGTGATGAGCAAGCCCAGATCATCGGGAGTGAATGAGATCGGCTCAATCACACAGATCTTCGGCGAAATTCCCGAACGAGTGAAGAAACGACGATCTTTTCCGCGTGCCTTCATGGTGAGGGCGAACGCGGCGAGAGCCCCGGCGCGGGAGTCGATCTCTGTGCCGTGGAGATTGTGGGTGAGGATGAGGCTCGGGATATCAGAGGGTGCGTAGCCCGCTTCCTCGTAGATCGCGTAGAGCAAGTCGAAGGCGTAGGTGAGCATGTGGCCCGAGCCGCAGGCCGGGTCGATCACCGTCAACTCTTCCGGCCCTGCAACTTTTAGAAAGTCGGTTTCCTCGTCGATCGGCGCGATGTAGTAGTCCATTTGGTCGACCAGTCGCGAGGACGGTCTGTTGAGCATCCAGAGTCGTCCGAGCGTGTTCTCTAGGAGGTAACGGACGATCCAGTGTGGAGTGAAGAGCTGGGTGGCTGCGGGGATCTCGTCGGCGCCGGCCTTCTTGTTTTTCTTGAACCCGGCGAAGATTTCGTCTTTCCGCTCGGAGATGTAGAACTGGTAGAGCCAGCCGATCACCTCCGCGTCCCCGCAGACGTCCTCGGTAAGCACTCCGCGGGCCCGGGAGAGCAGCGCTCCATCGGCGAGCAGACCAGCGGGCACTAGCAACTCGGTGTAAGCACCCTCGGCTTCGAACATGAATGGCATTGTCTTGTGCCAATGTCGGCAATACGCGGTGAGCAACAGTGCATAGGCCTCGCCCTCGGCGTCGGTGCTGCGGCGGGTGCCGTCCAGCAGGCCGATGATCGCCTCGTGAGCGCTGATATTGGTGACGACCTCGGTGTCGAGGTCGCCGCGTTTCGCGTCGGCCAGGATCTCCGGTTGGCCGTGGGCCTGGCCCGAGGCCGGCGAGACGATCCCGGCGTCGGTGTAGCCGCGAGCGTCCATGAAGCGTAGTGCGATGAGACGGTTGAACCAGGTGTAGGCGACTCTGTCGATGACGTGTTCACGACCGTGGTCGGCGATCTCGGACTCAAGAAGGCGTACTGTCTCGGTGCGCTCGCTGCGCGCGACGGACCCGGCGGCGAGCACCGTCGATGCCCGTGCCTCGACGGCGACAAGTAGTTCGCGCCTGGCAGCTTTCGCGAAGCTCTCCAACGGCTTTGTATCCATGCTGCGTCCTTAAACTCGTGCCCTTGAGGGGCGCTTGGGCACTACAGGGTGATGCGTTTGTTGTCGTTGATCGTCGCGAGCAAAATCACGCGAAGTTGACCTAGATAGGCGTCGACCTGTGCTTCGTTTTCGAGCACTCCGCCGGCTCCCGGCAGTGAGAGTTTCTTGATCGAAATGCTGTGCTTCGTCGGAGGTGTCGGGATTCTCGGGGCCTTTGACGTGTCGTCGTCGGGAACCACCGTTTCTGGATCCGGTACAGCTTTCGCAGCTTCGAGCTCGTCGAGGATCGCGGGATAGATCGTGTCGTCGAACTGCGTGGCCAGGTGACGGATCGTAGGGATCTGGATCTCCTGCTGGACGCTCGCCACAATCTGCTCGGTCTGGCGGGTCACCGATTGACGAGCCGCCTCCGCCGCGGCCGCATACGCCGCGCTGACCGGAATCTGCTTCCAGTAGTTGTCGATCTTGGCGATTGCTTCGTCCCGTTCAACAGCAACCACTCCATCGAGTTGCTCCTGTACTGCCGCGACCGCACTGCCGAGCTTGGTGGTCTTATTGCCGCGGAAGATCTGGGCGTCTTCGAGCGCGGTCTCGATTCCGTCGGCGACTCCGGCGGGTAGGTAGGCGATGTTGGTGCTGTGTGTCAGCATGAACGAACGGGCATCGTCGTAGATGCTGCGCTGATTGCCGTTGAGGAACGCCTTGATCGGATCGATCACGTTGTCCTTGGCATCGAGCAAATCGTCGGCACCGGCGAAATGCTCGACGAACCAAGCCTCCTGATTGCTGCTCAGCTCCGCGAGCCGCCCGATCGGTTCGTCGAGCTGGTCAATGAACGGGTAGACGGCGGCGCCCGCACGCAGTGCCTTCAGCTCGGCGAGTTTGGCTTCGAGGTGTTCCTTGCCGATGCGGCCGAGTTCGGCGGCATCTTTCGTGACGGAGCCGTCGTCGGTGAAGTCGATGACGAACTTGCGGAACAGGTTCACGATCTTCTGGTCGTAGACGCGCTGCGGGGCGACGATCAGTTTCGGGTAACGCTGAGTGTTGCGCAGCGCCCCGGCGATCTCCGTCCGGGCGATTGTCTTACCGTCGACCTGGATTTCGACCTTCGCCTGCCCTGCTAGATAGGCCACCACGGCGGCGATGGACCACTGGTCCCAGCCGTACGGCTTGGTGGTGTAACGGTCGACGAGTTGCTTCATCGTGACCATCTCGTGCCGCTTACCGCGCATCTCCAGATGCCCGAGCAGGTCGCCCGCGGGAACATCGAGGATGCTGCCGGTTTCCTCGAACATGCCCTCGGCCGGGTTCACCAGTGCGCTCAGGCTCTGCTCGCTGAAGGTCTTACCGCCGAGCATGCTGAGGTTGGTGTAGGTGGCGGCGATGACCTTCCCGAAGCCGTCGTTGATGCGTGTCTGCGGATCCGCGGCGGTCATGTCGAGGACCCCGGCGTTGTGGATCAGGATCGATGCCCCGACCGCTGTCCGCAGACGTTCGACGATTTCCTTCTCCCGCTCGGCGTTCTGGGTGCCTTTCTCGCTGAGGATCCTGGTCTCTATCGCGGTGCGGCTGGACCCCTGAGCACGTTTGACGTACTTCTCGGTCTTGAGCAGCAGACGCAGGTCGGCAAGGATTCGGTTCGCTTCCACCGGGAGCACCACTCGGAGTTCGTCGAACCCCGCGCTTTGCATCTTGATCTGCTCCAGACTGAAATCTGTTTCGGGGCTGATGAAGTGCAGCGAGAGCTCGTACTGCTTGCCGTAGGGCACGCCGTCGAGCTTGTAGCCGAACGGGAAGTTCTGGCCGTTCTTGGCAGTGGCCTTCGTGGTCTTGATGACCGATTCGGCGAGCAGCTTGTTGAGTTTCGCGGAGGCCTCGGAGCTGTCGATGTCGACGTCCTTGATTTCCTGCTCGATCTTCTGCTCTTCGTTGGTCAGGTAGTCGTAGAGGTCGCCATTGCGCTGGATGTAGGTCTGCGCCTCCAGTGTGTTGAGCGCGTCGATGACATCTTTGCCGAGCTGGGTCAGATCGGTGCCGAATCGGTCGTAGACCAGCACAGTGAGGTTGCGAGGCGTGGATTTGAAGCTGTCAACGTATTTCACCAGGAACAGCGCTTTGAGCAGCCGCGCCGCGAGTGGGCTGAGCTTGCCGCTGTCCCGGGAATTCTCGGCGCCCAAGATCGCGCGCTGATTGGCGGACTTCAACGAGGCCCGAATTCCCTCGAACATCTGGTCGAAGGACGCGAGAGTGCCGAGCGGCCGGTCGGCGAGGCTGGTGGCGACTTCCTGAACGACACCGAGCATGGAACGTTCACCGACGGAGCTGTTGCGCCCCTCGAAGAGATTGTGGTCGCTGATCGACTCGATCGCGGCCTGGAAAAGCGGGAACTGGTAGCCCACGAATGGGTACGTGCCGACAAAATGTTGCTCGTCGCGATAATTCGGATAGTGGCGGCCCTCTACGAAGTCGAACAGGGTCTTGAAGTTCGCCTGCTCCGCGTCGTAGATCGCCTCGATTTCGGTGCCCGCACCATCGGCCTTGGCCAGCAGACGCTTACGGATGACCTCCTCGACGTCCTGGCTGGTGAGTTTGAGCCGGTTCTTGAAGCGCGCCTGAATCTTGGAGAAGTCGTTGGCCTGCTGTTTGGTGCGGTCGCCGCCGACCTTCTCCATGTCCTCCTGGGAGGTCACGAAGATCCACGCCCTCCCCTGGCATTTGGTAGCGAGCGATTCGGCGATGGTCTGGAGGTTGAGCATGAGTTGGGTGTGGGTGCCGATGAACTGGCCTACCTCGTCTACGAAGAAATTCAACCGGTAACCGTCAGGCTGTTGGTCAAGCCAGGCGGCGACCTCGTCGGCGAAATCTTCGATCGAGACCGAGTAATTCGCACTGTACTGGCGGATGATGCCGAGGCTCTCGGAGCCGTTGACCTCGGCAAAGGCCTTGTCGATGTTGCCTGCTTCAAGGGCCGTTTGCTCGCGTCCCTGTGACCAGGGAATTCCCGCAATCTGTTCGAAGGCTTCCTGGAACGCCACGTACTGGTCACGGAAGTCGAGGTCGCGCTCGAAGCGGGCGATGTGTCCTTGGTTGCCGTAGTAGCCGCGGGACTCGTCGAAGATCTTCACGAACACCTTCAGCAGGGCGTCGTTCTGGTCTTTCGAGATCAGGGTGGCCTTCTGGTCGATGTTGAACAGCAGGCTCTTCGCTTCGATCCGTTCGGCCTTGTCGATCAACGCCGGCAGGAACGCGTCGTCAGCCTTCGTCCGAAACTGGGTGCAGACCCCAGCACGCGGGTAGTCGAGGCCGTCGATGTCGCCGAGCAAGTGGGCCAGCATCTTCAACAGGTGCGACTTGCCGGAGCCGAAGAAGCCGGAAATCCACACGCCGTTGGCGTTCGTGTAGTTCGTGTACGCCTCCAGCACCTGCTCGACACCCTTGGCGGCCTCGTTGGTGAGGACATACTCCTCCACCTCAGTGGCGAGTTGGGAGGTGTCGTCAGCCTTGATGACGCCCTCAATCGAACGGTCGATCGGCTTGGCGAAGATCTCATTGATCACAGTCATGCTCATGTCTCCTGCTCGAGGATGTCCTTGGCCCGGTAATAGCTGTCGCTCGCACCAAGGTTCAATGCGCGGAGCTGGTGCCCGGTCGACCGGGTGAACTCGTACGTGCCCGGGAACCACGCCAACATCGGGCGACCCACGACCACGCTCTGCAAGTTCTCCAGCACCGTGTGTGTACGGATAAACGGAAATACCTCACCGATGCCGGTGAGGAAGACCACGGTTGCTTTCGGTTCAGTTCCTGGCTCAGTTCCGAGCCGAGCTCGAATCGCTGGGGCGAGGTGATCGTGCGGATCGAGCATGCCCTGAAGCATGTCGCGGAAGTCGGCCTTGTCCATCGTCGGCTCCGCCTGGAGAACGCGATCCCAGACGCCCCGTTCGTTGAGGAGTTCGACGGCAAGGTCGTACAGATTGATCTCGACCACACTGATTCCGTCATCGCTCTGGAGCTTCGTGGTGACCCGGTCGCGCATGCCGTCGACGTCGAGGGTCCAGGCAGGAGGAAAGTGGTAAATGAAGAAGGGAACTTCCTTGGAGAGGCCCTCCATCCTCAAGAACCGGTCGCTACGCAACACGTCATATACGTGCTTCTCTTCGTGAGTGAGGTTTCGCTGGGTTGTTCTCATCGCTGCACCTGGTTGCCTGAGGATGTGAATGGTGTGACCATCGGGAAGAATCGGAGGTCGCTGGGCGTGCGGCGGTCCAGGACGTCGATGACGCGCCCGGAGATCACGGCGGGGATGATGTGGCTGGCGTCGGTGTACAGACCTGCCTCGCGGAGCATCCGAAACAACGTCTGCCGAAGCTTCTGTCGCGTCGACGACTTCAGACCGTCGAGCTCGGGGTGCCACAGGCTCTTACCGGTGATGAACCGGTCAAAGTCCTCGATGTCGAGCGTCGGCCGCATCAGGAGGAATCGCTCGCGCAGCACCTCTTCGGCAAAGTCGCCGATCAGCGCGTAGCGGCGGCAAGCCGCGGCCCACATCAGGTGATGCTGCTCCGACGGACTGCCCTCGACAAGCAGTTCGATCTCATCATCGCCGAGCGCAGCGAGCCGCTGAACGGTCTCGCGGGAGACCCTGTCGAGCGATGAGGTAGTGCGAGCCTGCAACAAGTTGCCGTCGACAACTCGGACACGGGTCGCCTGCCAGTCGCGAGACTCAAGGTATATCGCTGCGACGGACACACCCTCGCGGGCGAGGAGGCCACCACTGGTGAACGACAATGCATAGCGCGATTGCGCTTCGTCAGTCACGTGGTGCAAGGCCTCCCTTCCTGTCTTCAGAACAGCACACAGACTATCGGGAGCCTGCGACAATCCTGGAGGTCGGCCCGCAGGCTGAGATTTTCCTCCGCTGCGCGTCCAGTTGTCGACTTCGCTGGCGCGATGCTCCCAGCGCCTGCGTGCGATAGGTCACCCGTAAAATCACGGTCGCAATGAAGCCGGTTATGGACTTTCGCGTTGTAGCCGATGGTGGCGGTGCGGTCGTCGGCATTCTTGCCGGTCTCGGGGTCGCTTTCTTCTTGCCCCACTTCATCTTTCGATATTCGGACGTCTCTCAGCCTCTGCCGAGGAACCCGACTAAGTTGTACGTCAAGGGGATACAGATCGACGCTCTCGGGTCTCCGGCGTGGGGATGTGCGGGAGAATTTTCTTCAAGTCAGGTGCACAATCCTCGCAGTACGCCGGATCGTGCAGTAGGCCGTAGACGAAGATGCCATCCATGGTTACCTGATCACCGATTACCTTGCCGTTAACACGTCGGTCCAGTTAGGACCACTGATGGAAGAAGGGTCGATAACTACCTAGCCGTACGAACATTCTTATGAAAGTGATGTCGGTGGTAACCGATATTGTCCTCACCTGACGACGGGAGTCACGCGGTGGGAATGTCAGCTTCAGCTCGTACAGAGCTTCTCAGCAGGTGGATCAAGCCATCGAGCGAGAACGAACAGGTGCAGCAAGAGCGAGCGGAGGACATGGTCCGCAAAGCGATTACCACCTGTAATGCCTTCGACGGCACCAACGTCCTCATCTATACAAAGGGCAGTTACCCCAACAACACCAATGTCCGCCGTGACAGTGACGTCGACGTTGTGATCGAGCTTCGGGACTGCCTCTACTACGGATACAAGGCGGGCGTCACCGGCGCAGCACCACCGCCACCGCCTTACCAAGGGTCGTGGACTCCTGAAAGCTGGCGTAAGGCAGTAGTTGATGCGCTCGTCGTAGCCTTCGGATCAGACTCCGTCGACACCAGCGGAAGAGTTGCCATCAACATCAGCGCCGTGGAAGGTAGCCGCCCGAGCGCCGACGTCGTGCCGAGCTTCGACTACCGACGCTACGACAACTCCGACCGGACTATCTCGAAGGAAGGAAGTTGCGTCTTCCCAACCGATGGCGGAAGCAAGATCGTGAATTGGCCGCAACAGCAACTGGATAACGGACGCAGCCTCAACACCGAGACCAACCACCGGTACAAGAACTACGTTCGCGCACTGAAGAACGCTGAGAACTTCCTCGCGACAGCGGGCACCATCGACGAGCTGCCTTCGTACTTCATGGAGTGCCTGGTCTACAACGTGCCTGCCTCGACTCTCACCACTGGTGACCTCGACGAGGGTTTCCGCGCCACGCTGGTCAGCTTGTGGAGTCTCCTCGAATCAGAGGAGAGTGAGCGCAAAATGGTCGAACCTAATTGGATGAAGTGGCTTTTCACGAGTGACAAGAAATGGTCGGTCCAGGATGGAAAAGACCTAGTCCTGGCGACATGGGGCCATCTCGGATACGGAAGCTGACCCCAACGTGCGTCCGACTACCTTGGTGCGAATCGTCGTACTCACTGTTGGCCTCGTCTACACCGCCATCCTCGCGCTATCCGGGATCAGTCTCGACAGCACCACCAAACTCGTTATCGGATGGCTCCCCGCGGCCGCCTCGATAGTTCTGCTCGTATGGGATCTCTGGGGATGGCGCCTTCCACTGCTGAACAGACTGACCCACAGACCCCGAATCGACGGCTTGTGGGAAGTGACGCTGACTCCGACGGCAAAGAGTGTTATCCCGGAAGGAGGGAATCGTGGGCCTATCCCTGCGTACATCGTGATCAACCAGTCGTACTGGTCCCTCCATGTCCGTCAGATGACCGTCGAAAGTGGAAGCGACAGTAAGTCGTTCTTCTGGGACCGAATACCCGGAGATGATGTGGAAAGACTCAACTTCCTCTACCAGAATGATCCCCGCCCTGAGCACCGGGGCCGCAGCTACCCACACCTGGGATCGTGTTCGTTCAACACGGCCCGCCTAGTCCCCCAATCGATTCACGGCATCTACTTCACTGATCGCTATACCCAAGGAGAGATGGATATTCGTCTGGTGGACAGATCCAAGGGGTACACGTCGTACCAGGATGCCGCTGCACATATGGCAGAACTACGCTCCGACAATGACCGGTCGTGACACGCCGCTATCCTGAGGACGTCGGGTCGGATACCGCCCGACGAGAAAATATGCAGTCTTTGAACTGACATAAGGGACGGTTATCGGACTTGACGGGACTACGAAAGAGCCCTCGGCCCCCACCGGGCGGGCGTGGCGTGCCGCCCCGGGCACGGTGAGGCTGGGAAACAAGAACGGCGAACCTCTCTTTGTAGCCAGCGGATGTGCGATGGCGGTTTCTACATATACCGTTGATCGGTTAGCGACAGAAGCGATGTCGTCACCAAACACGAGAGGTCTCGGCCCGTATCTCATCGAGTTCTTTCCCTGGCTCCAGGCGCCCGACAACTACTTCCGGAGTCGTCGGCACCCGGGCAAGTAGAGCGTAAGCCCCCGACAGCGGCCGCAGTCGGGGGTTCACGCTTGCGTGTTCGCTTCCGGCGCAGCGGATAACCCCCAACCTTCCGAGGGAACGCGGGGTGTCGGCCGGATTCGGGAGACTCCGGCCTATTCGCCCTCCATCACCGGTTCAGGTTGCTGGCCGTGCCGTCGACGCCATAGGTTGCCCATGTCGTCGGCGAACTGGAGATCGACCCGTAATTCGGCCGCTCCGGGGGCGCTGTACAACACCTCAGCTGACTGGTCTCGCGAGATCACCTGCGGGTATTTGTCGACCATCTGCTGTTGCGCGTTCTGAAGAAGCGCGGAGAGGCCGGGGACACTCATGATGTGATCCGAGAACATCCCACCATAGGAACCGAGGTTCGTCGGCACACCGAAAATCCCCGGCGGGTACATCGAGTTAGCGCGGGAGCCGATGGCATCAAGTGTTCCGCTCATCACGCCCGACAGCATCTCGCGGGAGAGCCCCTGCACTGAGATCTTCCCCTTCGCCGGGTGACACGCACCCTCCAGTCCGTTGCCGTCCCCATCAACGGCATACACATCGACTTCGAGGTCCGTAATCGGACCCGAACTCGCGTTGTTTACAGCGACGGTCCATAGACCCTGACCGATAGGCACCGGCTTGACTGACGCCGTTACTGCGCGGATGCGGTCGCCGCTGTTACCCGTCTCCGTCGCGCCGACCGAATAGTACGTGTTGTTATCCCGGCCAGCGATGACGTTGCGCTGGGTCGAGGTGAAGTTGTGCGCGGAAGCAGACCAACCGTCTATTGCTCCCGCGCCCAGGTAGGGTGGGGCGACTCCTGAAGGGCACGCGCTGCGACTCGGCCGATCCGCAGATCGCCAGCAGCTGCGATGTCCTCGGCGACAACACCACTCCCGCCGTCGACGGCCACATCTTTGACCTCGATGTCGCCTCCAACCGATGCGCGGCGAATCACTACGCCGATGGTGGCAGGCAACTCGGGAGCCTGCTCCTCGACGGCTGCCAGGAGAGCTTGCGCGAGACCCAGAAGATCGACGTCGTCGCCAGCACCCGCCTGATCCAGTTTCTTCGCAAGGAGTGCGCGGCGGAGTTCTTCCTCTGGCTCCTGCTCCAGCCCCTCGACCTCCGCGGTCACGGAGCTGTACCGGTTCGTAATCCAGCCCTTCACGGCCGTGTACGCGTCGCCGATTGCCTGTTTCGTGGTCTCACGTGCGCCGTCCGACGCACCGAGTGCGATCGCCGCGACTACTAGGGTTACGGGTTCCATCAACCACCTCACAGGGATGTGGTCCTGCACGGTGCCGGACCACGCCCAAATCTAGCGGCCGATGCCGACAATCGCGGGCGCCGAACGTGTATTCCGCTCGAGGACAACTAAACCCGGGGCCCCTGAAGCAAGTGGCAGGACGGTTAGACCATTCAGTGTAAGTAAGCCCTCCCCAGAGTTGCCCGAATCTTCGACATAGCAAAGGTGCATGAATAAGCAGCGTACGGTTCAGCCTGCGAACGATTTACTCCTCATCAACTGTTCCTGTACTGACCTCACTCGCCAATCGCGGAGGCTTACCGGTTCAAGGCAAACGCACTCAGAGCCCTCCTGCCGGTTTCGGTGTGCGTTTTGACCATCGTCATACCGGACGATCGCAAACAGGCTTCTGCGTGAAATTGACGTGGACAAATTCTCGCGATTGCGTCCGGTTTAGGTGTCCGTTGGGTACGTCCGGTATGGCATAGTTTCTAGCGGACAGGTTGTGCGCAGGACGGTGTGAACGGCGAGAATCGGGAGCGGAATGAAGATCGGCTACGCGCGGGTCAGTACGGCGGCACAGGATTCGTCGATTCAGGTCGAGCTTCTCGCCAAGGAGGGCGTCGATCGCGACCGGGTCTACGTCGATCACGGAATCAGCGGCCGGCAGACCCGGCGACCCGGACTCGACAATGCGATCAACGCTGCCCGCGAAGGCGACGTGTTCTGCGTGACCAAACTCGACCGTCTCTCCCGGTCCGCGAAGGACCTCCACGAGACTGTGGGGCGACTGGCAGACAAGGGTGTTGCCTTGTCGATCGACGGGAAGATTTATGACCCATCAGATCCGATGGGCAAGATGTTTATCGGCGTTCTCGGGTTGATGGCCGAATTCGAATCAGACCTGATCCGAAGCAGGACCCGAGATGCCGTTGCGGCCGCGGCGGCGGCAGGCAAGATGAAAGGCCGTCAGCACAAGCTCACCCCGGAAGAGCGCGCATACCTGCTGCAAACGTACGAGACCGGACAGTTCAAGATCGAAACACTATGCCGAAACACAGGTTTGAAGCGATCCGCACTGTAC
The DNA here is from genome assembly GCF_023221595.1 of Rhodococcus qingshengii JCM 15477. NCBI lineage: Bacteria > Bacillati > Actinomycetota > Actinomycetes > Mycobacteriales > Nocardiaceae > Rhodococcus > Rhodococcus qingshengii. The sequence goes on along the minus strand of NZ_CP096564.1, from coordinate 67,981 downwards.
GCAAACATCGAGTTGGCCCGCACCGAGAGGCAAGCCGGAATGCTCCCAGCGCTCTGAGCGCACCAGTCCGTATGACGTGCAGCGGGATACGACCGCGAGCCCGTTGCTGTTGCTGGAGCTGGAGCTGGAGCTGGTGACCCAGTCTCGAATAGCCTGGTCTGTCCGGTCGCCCGAACATCCTCATCGATCCGGCCGGGTGACGCCGCTGCCCATTCGGGATGCTTCACAGTATTTCGTGAGCACGGCCCTGAACTTACCGGCAGCATCTGATGAGATGTCGAACTCGTACGCCGGCAACACCATTGCCGGAAATGCAGAGCCGGTCCCCGCGCAACGAGAAGTCGCTGCGCTGGGGATCGCCGCTACTCGCGCTATCAACTGCGTATCGCCGCACGCGCCCACGAACTCGTCGCCGCCGGCACCGCACTCGATGCCGCGTGCCGCATCATCATCCTCGAAGACCAACTCGCCGAAGCCCGCCGCATCAACACCGAACTCCAACAATCGCAGCAACACGCCACCGACCTCGCACCCGGCACGTAACCGTCGGTCAAGGCGAAGACCACCTGGCCCCGACTCGTCGGGTGCCACATCTTGGTATCGAAGAGGGAAAAACTCCTTTTCATACCAAACGTACGGTTTACAGTAGTGGATGTGCGGTCCCTGAAGGTGACCTCACGGGCCAGTGGGTTGCCAGCATTGTGTGCTCGATGCTGACGACGTTCGACCGCCCCGATCCGATGCATGCAGGGTCGGGGCTTCGGCATGCCCGCCGGGATCGTCTTCCTCACCGCAGCCCTTCCTCACCTGTACAGAACCACACGAAAAGGCAAGAAATTCAAGGGAATCCGGCTGCCGGAGTTTCTGCTGCACTCTCGGCTGAAGCCTGCTGCTTCGGCGAGTTCGACCATCGCGGTGCGATGTCGGGTACGACGGAAGAACGTGCCCTTCGTGGCTGGTGTCGCAGCGAAGACGTATTTCTTGTCGGTGTCGACGACGCAGGAGGGAGTCGTCGTGATGCGCACCGCGTGTCCTTCGAACGCAGCGAACAGGGCCACCGCCTCGGTGTGGAGTTCTGCGAGCAGTTCCTCGGTGACGCGGTCCCGATCGACTCGTTTCTGGAAGACGAGGTCGCCGCGATCCTGGTGGTCGGTGATGAAGGCGTCGACCCGGGCCAGTGCTTGCGCCGAGGATTCAGGTTCAGGTGCGCCGGAGCCTGATCGTGTCGTGTGCGTGATTGACTGATCCCCACATTCCATTGCGATGTCAGCGTGATCTGCGGGTCAAGCGAGTGTGCTGCGCAGGTGCGCTGTCACCACGTCCTCGATGCGGACCGTGAGGTCGACATGTTCACGCAAAGCCGATGCGGCGTGAGCAGCCCCGAAGGTGCCGGCGCACAGGTTCCATGCGAGTCGGTGTGTGGTGGGGGTGTCGGTGAGTTCGCCGTCGGTGATGGCGGTTTCGATGATGTCGCTGATGGCGTCGACCCAGTGTGCGAATGCTGCGCCGTTGTTGATGGTGGGTTCGAGGGTGAGTTTCATTCCGGCCCGCAGGTTGGTGTTCTCGGTGACCTGACGTGCGAGGGACGTGAAGATCGCTGTCAGCTTCTCCCCTGCCGTGCTGCTCGCCCCTGCCGCCAGTGCTTCGCTGATGGTTTCGGCGAGGGTGTGGTTCCAGTCCGAGATGAGGCGTTCGGCGATCGCTTCTTTGGATGGGAAGTGGTAGTACATCGCACCTTTGGCGAATTTTCCGGTGTGGGTGATGGTGTTCATGCTGGTGTGGCCGTATCCGTCGGTGTCGAAATGCCGGGCTGCGACGGCGGTGATCGCTTCGCGTGTTCGTACTGCGCGGTCCTGCATTGCTGAGTTCTTGCTGCCGGGGGCGCGACCGATCCGAGGACGGGTTGTCGTGGTGGCAGCGCTTTCCGGGGTTTGCGCCGGGTCGATGGGGCTGTTCACAGGGATGCTCCTTCGATCATGCGGACGGAGGCCGGGTCGGTGCCGCGCCACATCAGCAGCAGATCGTCGACCCGTCTGGTGATGGAGTGATTCTCGTCGAGGCTAGCTGCAACCTGCACAGCGCCGACGAAACCGGCGCAGAGAGTGTCTGCGAGCCGCGACATGCTTTCCGCGCAGTCGAGAGCGCCGCAACGAATAGCGTCGACGACGATCGGCGTGACGGCTTCGGTCCATGCCTCGTAGGTGGCGCGGGCGCCGCTGAGCGACTTGTCGACGGACAGGATGAGTCCGGCGCGGATGATCGCCTCTGTTTGGGTGCGGCGGGCGAGGTCCCGGTAGATCATCACCACTTGCCGATCGGCGGATTGACCTGTCGCTGCGGCCTTCCCCACTGTCTCCGAGACGGCGTTCTCCCAGCGATGCAGCATTTCTTGGGCGATGGATTCCTTCTTCGAGAAGTGGAAGTACATCGCCCCTTTGGTGGTCTCGGAGATCGCCAAGATGTCATTGATGCTGGTGCCCGCGTACCCGGCTCGGCTGAACAGGGTGGCAGAAACCTCGAGGATCGCTTCTCGGGTGACTTTCGCTCGCGGCTGCATAGGTGGTCGGCCGGTTCTGCCGTGGTCGATGCCTTCGGAGCGGTCGGCGTCATTGCTCATGGTCACAGGTGCTTTCTGTGGTCATCGGCCCTGACGGTGTTACAGCACTGTCGGGGCCACCCTTTTATTTGTGCGTGCGGGTCAAACGGTGGTGAGTTCGCTGCGCATCGGGTTCTCGGCGGCTCGCAGGTCGGGCAATGGTGGACTGTCGAAGCCTGCTTCTCGGGCTGCGGTATCGAATTTCTCGTATCGGCGCCATGCGGTCGATGTCGCGACAGGCGGTTTCGATTCCAGAGCGATGGTTTCCCACGTGAGGTTCGGGTTTGTCAGCTTGCGGACCGCTGTGTCTTTGACATTCTTCGCGAGATTCGACCGGGCGATGAAAGCCATGAGGTCGTCTATGTCGGCATCCGTGTCGGCCTGTGCTTCTTCGGCGTCGCGGCGGGCTGGGAGCTCCGTAGCTGTGTCTTGAGAATCGAGGATCTCGTCGAGGCCTTCATCCGTCATTTCGTCTACGAAAAACGGCTCCGCAAAGTCCGCAATAGCGTCGTCAATGCCTGCCTTCGCATCCACCGCTATGGCGTCCACGTCTAGATCCTCTTCCTCCTGCTCCGCAATATTCTGAGCGATCTTCTCGCGGGGCTGAGGGACGCGGATCGGCCCCCGGCCTACGGTGAGGTCAGATGCAATACTCGTTGCATCCTCACTGTCGGTGACATTTTCGACGATCGAACGGTAAGCGGCGTAGGCCATTCCGACTGCCTTCACCAGGATTGTGATTCCGTGCGTGAACGCCAAGACCAGGGCCGGCGGAATGATCGCAATGGCCGCTGCAATAGCGGGCGCGAGTGGAATGAACCCAAGGTCTCCCCCACCGTCGATCGACTCCTGCGCGGCGATTGCTGCGTGATAGGCGTGGTAGGCGTTTCCGAGGATGCTGATCACGACAACGCTGACGGCGAGTGCGATGTAGAAGCCTCTGTCGCGTTTGTTCATGTTGAGCTTGCTGATGATGACGATGGCGATGGTGGCGCCGAGGATGGCGCTGTCGACGATCGCCGGGAAGATCCAAGTCAGGTGTTCGGGGATCAGTGCTTGCCGTGCGAGGTCACGTTGCACGGCGAAGGAAAGTACGAATGCGCCAGTGGTGATACCAAGCGCAATGACGATCGCGAGTGCCAGTGCAGCAAGCAATGCGCCTAGCTGAATACGAGCTGCCCGAAGGCTAAAGTCGGTCATGACTGGGTTTCTTCCTAATTGGTGTGTAGAAGCACGGACCGACGGGCTGCAACGCTCACGCTGGTCTGATGTTTCTGCCGGTGCACTGCCCGGCCGACTCCCGGTTTTTTCCCGGCGCACACGACGCCTTCTGGAAGAGAGACAGCGCCAGGCAGTGCACCATTCGACGTGGTGAAATGTCGTGGTACGAGCCCGCCACAGGGTCGATCTCTTCTTCTGCATTCCCGAGCCGTGAGCTCTTCGGCAGATCGAGTGCCCTGCGGTGCGCTGGTGACACGAACGGCTGGTGAGATGACGGACCGTCGAGTCCTGCAATTAGGTCGCCGCGTGCACCACACGGGTTCGCAACCTGCACATCGACACTGGGAGGCGCGGTGGGACTGTACTGCGGAATCGATTGGGCCGAAAACCATCACGACTTCGCAATCCTCAACGACCTGGGCGAAGTCGTGAGCCGGGGACGAGTCGACAACGACGCCGCCGGGTTCGCCCGACTGCTCGAGGCATTCGCCGAAGCCGGCGACACCGCCGAAAACCTGATCCCGGTCGGGATCGAAACCGACCACGGCCTGTGGGTCGCCGCACTCCGAGCAAGTGGCCGGGTGATCTACCCGATCAACCCACTCGCCGCCTCCCGGTACCGGTCCCGGCATTCGGTCTCCGGATCGAAATCCGATTCCGCCGACGCGGTCATGCTCGCGAATATCGTGCGCACCGACGCCACCGCACACCGTCCGTTGCCGGCCGACACCGACAGCGCTCTGGCCATCCGGGTTCTCGCCCGCGCCCAGCAAGACGCGGTCTGGTCCAGGCAACGCTTCGGCAACGAGGTCCGCTCGCTCCTCAAAGAATATTTCCCGGCAGCGTTGACCGCGTTTCAATCCCTCGAAGACGGACTGACCCGCCCTGATGCCCGAAGCGTGCTCGCTGCGGCTCCGACCCCGACCGCAGCTGCCGCCCTGACCCGGCCCCAACTTCGGGCGGCGCTCAAGAGAGCGGGACGCTCCCGATTCCTCGACCGAGACGTCGAACGACTGCGGGGCATCCTGCGCACCCCGGCGCTTCGCCAGCCACCGCAGATCGAAGCAGCGATGGGAATCAGTCTGATGGCCCTGTTGCGGCAGTTCGACGCTGCCTGCGCAGCCGCCGAGACCCTCGCCGCACACGTCAGCGTGCTCTTCTCCGAACACCCCGATGCGAAGATCATCACCAGCTTCCCCGGGCTGGGGCCACTGGCCGTGGCCCGAGTTCTCGCCGAGATCGGTGACGACCGGAACAGGTTCGCCACCGCGCGTGGCCTCAAGGCCTACGCCGGCGCCGCCCCGATCACCCGTGCCAGCGGGAAAAAGACCTTCGTCCTGCACCGGCACGTCAAGAACCGAAGACTGGCTGCAGCAGGAACGATCTGGGCGTTCAGCGCCCTCCAAGCGTCCCCCGGAGCCAGGCGACATTTCGATGCCCGACGCGCAGGCGGGGACTGGAACCACCAAGCTCAACGACACCTGTTCAACCGATTCCTCGGCCAACTCCACCACTGCCTCATCACCCGCGAATTCTTCGACGAATTGCACGCATTTCCACCTCCCCTCCCGATCGCGGCTTGACTCCTACACCCCGTGAGATGTCTTCCAGGGGTTTCCCGGTCTGGAGCCTCGTCGGGTGCAACCGGCGAGGCTCCCTTTGTTTTTGCGCAATAGCGTCACGGGGTTATGAGCGACCACTGTTCGCGTCGGTCCACTGCTCGATCATTTCCTCGACCACGTCGCGCATCTTCTTGCCGCTTCCTGCAACGGCAGCTTTGAAGCGTCGGTGCAGTTCAGCGTCGATCTGGACGGTGAGTTTTGTGCGGTCTGCGTCCGGTTCGACGAAGCTGGACGTCACTGAGGGCGGCGCGATGGGTGGCGCGGACTTGCGAGGCCCGAGCGTCGGTGTCGTCTTTGCCTTGGGGATGCTCATGCTGTCAGGGCCTCTGTGATCTCGTCGACGACGTCGGAATACCCTTCGTCGTGCTTGGGGGTAGTGCCGAATGTTGACCGGATGCGCTCGCGCATGGGGATGACGGTGTCGAATCGGGCTGCGTCGTTGCTGTCGAACGCTGCCTTGGCATCTTCGAGCAGGTTCGTTCCGAGACGTGCGGAGGTGATGAGGATTCCGTATGGAAGGCGGCCCTGCACCGAGGGCAGTGTCTCCCAGACTCTGGCGGTGTCGAGTCCTGTAGCGGCCGTGGGCATTATGACGAAGTTGGACGCCCCGATTGCAGCGTCGATAACTTGCCCGTCACCGGGCGGGGTGTCGATGATTACTACCTGGTCGTCGCCATCGGTGGCGTACTTCACCAGGCGTTTCATGTTCACGACATGCACTGGGAACGGGAGTGGATCTCCAGCCTCCGTAGCGCGATCAGCCCAGTCGGTTGCTGAACCCTGTTTGTCCAAGTCGAGGACGACAACCTTCCTCCCCCGATTATGAAACGCGAGCGCAAGGTAGATCGCGCTCGTCGTCTTGGCCGTTCCGCCTTTGGTGTTGACCAGACTGATGATCATCGAGAAGCGCCCTTTCGCTCGTTTACAGCTTGCCAGTTTTACAGTTTGCAGCTTTCTGAAAAGCTGTAAAAACAGTTACCTGTAAAACAGGTTTCCAGCTTGCCATTTAGCCGCATACCCACTTAGCCGGTTTGCCAGGCAACCGGCTTGCCGTCTACCTGTAAGAGCAGCATACCGGTTTGCCGGATAGCTGTCTATACGGTTTTACAGCTTACCGGTTTTCCGTTATGACATTTACCCACTTAGCCGTAAAGCTGTATAACTGTTTTCCTGAAATGGAAATCGTGCAAAATGCCAGCTCAGAGGAACTTCTAGTAGTGGCAGGGGAGTGGAGAGATAAGAGAACCAGACATTCGACATCCGCAGTACGACGGGTACGGTCCTTGGTTCGCCCGTTCCGTTGGCCTTGTTGCTCCATCTTGGATGGCAACTTTGCGTCCCATCGCGCATTTTGCGTCGCGGCGGACTCCGTTCGGAAACTGATGCAAGACTGTCCACCATGTCTTCCGACAAGTGCCCGTATCCGAGCAGTGAGACACCGACCAGTGAGGTCGCGGTCAATCCAGTCCTTGATTTCGAGTCGATCCCCTCCCCGGCCTGGCGGCTACCTGTACTGGGGGACTTGCTCAGTGTCGACTCGGAGAAGCCGGTCCAGAAGGAAATGGTCATGGCTTCGAGGCTGGGGCCGATCTTCGAACGCAAGATCATCAATCACCGACTGACCGTGGTCTCCGGGGTGGAGTTGGTTGCGGAGGTCAACAACGAGGCATTGTGGGCGAAATCGGTGGGTCTGCCGATTCGAAAGCTGCGTGCAGTCGCGGAAGACGGCCTTTTCACCGCTTTCAACTCCGAACCCAACTGGCAAAAGGCGCACAACATCCTCAACGCCGGGTTCAGCCAGGCAGCGTTGCGTAAGTACCACCCGTCGATGCTGCGAGCTTTGGACGGACTCACGGCAGCGTGGGATGCGTCCGCGGCCGCCGGCAGAAAGATCGATGCCACCGCTGATGCGAACAAGCTCGCTCTGGACGTGATCGGCCTAGCTGGCTTCGGCTACGACTTCGCGTCCTTCGATGGCGACGAGCACCCGTTCGTCGGTGCGATGTCGAGGGTTCTCGAGCACGTGAACCGCACCTCCAACGACATTCCATTCCTTCGTAAATTGCGCGGAAACGGCGCTGAACTGCAATATAAGAAGGACATCACGTTTGTTCGGACGGTCGTCGACGACGTGATCGCCGAACGACAGGCAAAGCCGGGGGAGCATCAGGACGATTTGCTCGACCTGATGCTCAACAACACCGACGACGAGACGGGCGAGAAGCTGGACCCGGTGAACATTCGGAACCAGGTCCTGACGTTTCTCGTCGCTGGAAACGAGACAACCGCCGGCACTATCGCCTTCGCGCTGTACTTCCTGGCTCTGCATCCCGAGATCGCCGACGCTGCTCGTGCGGAGGTCGCGGACATCACTGGTGGTGAAGCACCGGCCTTCGAAGACGTGGCCAAAATGCGGTACCTACGCCGAGTCGTCGACGAGACGCTTCGCCTGTGGCCGAGCGCTCCGGGATACTTCCGCAAGGTCCGAACTGACACGACTCTGGGTGGTCGCTACGCGATGCCGAAGGGATCATGGGTATTCGTCCTCCTCCCACAGCTGCACCGCGACCCGGTCTGGGGTGAGAATCCAGAATCCTTCGACCCGGACCGCTTCAAACCTGAGAATGTGAAGAAACGCCCAGCTCACGCCTACCGCCCTTTCGGAACAGGACCAAGGTCCTGCATCGGTCGGCAGTTCGCTTTGCACGAAGCGGTCCTGTCGTTGGCAACCATATTGCAGCGCTACAGCTTTCAATCGGATCCGGAATATAAGTTGGACGTCCGCGAAGCGCTGACGCTCAAGCCAGTCGGGCTCGAGCTCTCCTTGCAACGTCTGTAACGCCGAGTACGCTACTGGCCGGTAGTCTGCCGAGTTGCCGTAATTGTCCGGGTTTTCCCGGGTGGGGCAGCTCCCGCGGGGGCGGGTGGCAGCGGTAAGCGAGGTGTCTGTGAACGAGTGGCATTTGATCGAAACGCTGGGGAAGAGTCCGACCGTCGTCAGCGTCGGTGGCAACGTCAAGAACTGGGCAACCACCAAACGGCTCTCGCCGAGCGCGGACGTGCGAATCGACCCGATCATCGAGCAGGTTCGGAGCAGTAGAACCAAGATCGTCCTGCCGGCCCTCGACAGCGCCCGCGACCAGCGGAGCTACCGAATCGAATGCCTTCCTGTTGTCGGTCCGACAGGCAAGGTTCACGCTGTTCAGCTGTGGATCGGCGACCCCGAAGTCCCACCGGTACCGCCGCGAATCGTGTCCGGGTTCTCCTGGCTGCTCGATCGTTTCGTCATCGCACAAACCCTCGAAGCTGCGCTGATGTCGGGAGTCAAACCCGAGGATCACGTTCCGGAGCGCACGCCTGCGGAGTATTACGCGAAGGCGATCAAATTCGACGATTCGGAGGCCATGCTCGCGGCCGGCCTCAATCCGGTCGACGATCAGACCTTCGACGCAGATATGAGTGTCCTGCACGCGGACGGCCGCGTGATGCGTTGGCATATGTGGGCGCGGGGGTGCGTAGAGGAAGGCGAGCGCGGGTTGCGGTTGCTCTGGCACGACGTGACCGATACGACGCCGCCGCGCCGGCCGACACTCGCTGAGTTGGGGTTGCAGGAGAGCGTGAAAGATTCAGGCATCTACACCGCAGTGTTCTGCACACAGACCGCTGTGTTGGCGTTGTGGTTGCCCGAACCAGCGCCGTGGGTGAAGTGGCGCGACATTCCTGGCGCGAACCAGGTCATCCACGCCGACGATCGACATCTGTTGTCTTCGGCCCAGGACAAGTTCAATCTGGGTTCGACCGATCCGGTCCACGTCGTGGCTCGTCTTCGGACTGAAAATGATGACTGGCGCCCTTCGACCCTGCGGATCAGCCCGTATCCAGGACCTTTGACCGAGCGTTTGGCGATCGTGCAGATTTCTCCGCTCACAGAAAGCTGATCGCGGCTGCTCACTGCGGTCCGAGGTCGCGTAGATGCGTGATCCACACAGGCTGCGCGGCGTTCTCACGAGCTGAGGTATCCACCTTGCGGCGGTGAGCCGTATCGGCGGCTCGACGAGCAACGAAACGCGCTGCTTGGCGGCCGGGGGAGTCCTCGGGCGCGGCCCATGCGTAGCGTTCTCGCTCCATCTCGAACTCGGCGGACTGGCGTTCACGTTCAGCTTTCTCCTGGTCAGCGGCAATCTGAGCGAGAACATGCGGCGCGAAGGCCAGATCCTGCTGCTTCATGAGCCAACGGATGAATGCGATGGGGTGCTTCGGGGTCGGAACCATGTTCTGGGCGTTCGCCCAGGCGTCGATCGTGTCGTTCAGATCCGTTGCGGTCCAACCGTGTGCGGCTGGTTCGGTCAGTGCCGATGCCCACCCTCGGGGGGTGTGCCGACGCGCCCAGACCGGCGTTCGCGGATTGCTGAGCCACTTGGATGCAAGCAACAGGCCCTTCCGGATGGCTTCAACCTTCTCGACCTTGGCCTTGGACTCCTTGCGCCGCGAAGCGGCTCGTTTATTCACAGATCCTTTTGTATTAAAAACCTCTCTACGAGAGCGAAGAGACAAAAGATGACCCCTACGGGGATGGGGTGCCATCTTTATGGATCCGTCCACGTAGACACGGGTTTTATCCACAGGCTTACGCGGGTGAAGTGCCCACACTGACGCCCATCCTCGGCCCTTGTCACCCACCCGGTACGAACCCTGTCGTTCACCCTTCTTCCTACGAAGCCGTCCACGGAAGACCTCGGTGGCCACTCGAAGCAGTTTCAGGGCCTGACGGGCACGCTGCACGGTTCTCTCACCCTTGCCCGTGCGTTCGACAGTCTTGTCGAGAGACAAACGCGATTCACGGCCAGTGTCGAACTCAGCGACTGACGCCATGACTGTGGCGACGGCAAGGAGAGTTTTGAGGCTGATTCCGCCGCCTGTCGTCTCGACCAGAGCGGGGCGAATGTTCTTGTATTCGGCCGTATATGCCTCGCGGACAACGATTTCCACCCAGTGTTGAGCGCCCTGCCAGACGGGGATGCCGTTGTATGCGCCGTCGCCAAGGTCGAGCCGCATCTGGCAGTACCGCCGGCACGCTTCTTTCGGCCCGCCAAGGGCCTTGATGAACATCGGCGTGAGCGATTGGCACTGATGCCCGCGTACGTGCCCACGGACTGTGTGGGGTGCGCGGGCTGTGCCGTACCGGCGTCGCGTGGGGCTGCTCCCGCAGTACGGGCGTTGTAGGGGAGTGTGCGTGTACTCCATCACCAAGACACGCGAATCAGTTATTGAAACTTCATCAGGGCGCGATGTACCCTGAGACCTGTCCAGCAAGACAGTCCCTTCGGGGAAGCGCAGTACCACCGAGAGCGCGAGTTACCAGCTCAACCTCTCACCCACTTCGGAAACCCTCGGCCTGCCCGCCGGGGGATTTTCGATTTCTAGGGGGTTCGTGCTACTGCAAAGCGTGTGAAATTGTCACGTATTCTCCTGCCGGAGAAGAGTTTCGCTATGCGGTCAGCGGCAGAACCTCCTCAGAATGCAGCTTCTGATCGAGTCCCAGGTCGAATAGAATTCCCTGGTCAAGCTCAACCACGAGTTCAGAGTGACCGGTTACCAGTGCCAAAACATCGGCCACGAGCTGGCTTTCCGAGCTGACGCCGGTCTTAGCCCGAAGTTCTTCGAGCGCCTGGGCCACGTCCACAGGCAGGCGTGTCGACACGCGAGTGCGATTGCCTTTACTTGGGTTAGGCATATGCCTCTCCTTTCGATCCTGCGCCTGAACGTGCGCCAGGTTCACCGCCATCTTGCGCCAAGTTGGCGCCAACTTCGGGGTGACACGCCGCACCGAATACTAGATCACTGAAAAATCCTATTCGGAGCGTGATTATGTTGCGTGATTTTCTACTTAGATTTCGCGCGTGTCTCGCGCGCCTCTCGGCCGCGCTCCCACGCCTCGAACACCAAGGACTTGTCGGCTCCGTAGAGGCCAGCGATTGCTTCCAGGCGGTCCTCGTTCACCGGCTTCATACCCTTTTCGATCTCGGCGAGCGAGGTAGGAGAGATGCTCAACTGCTCCGCCGCTTGTATCTGGGTCAATCCGGCACGTACCCGTAGATCACCCATTCGCAACCTGTTGTCCGGAATCGGGACCAGCACGCTGATCGACACGTCAAGCTCGTCGGCAATCTGTTTGAGCACAGGTGGAGCCGGCGTGGACCGTCCCGTTTCCCAATGAGAAACGGACTGGCGGCTGGACCCGATACGCACCGACAGATCGTCGGGCGTCAGCCCCGCTTTCACACGCAACTCACGGAGCCTGTCGGCCCGAAAGCCGCGCACTCCACTCCGTGGCACTTCATCAACTCCTGGGGTCAGATCGCCTGCTTGCTCGCTCATTCTTGCGCCTCCCTGGAGCGGTACCCGCCACTAGCCTGTGTTATCGTTGCGTGTTATTGTTGACAGCAATGCTAGCTCGGAGCGCCAGTGAGGATCGAGGTGAAGGCGCGTGTATAGGTTGCACAAACCAGCCGGTTTGCAATACGCTTCGAATGCGCTCCCTCCCGGGGGTTTCCTGGATCTTGTCGAGGTCGGTTCCAGATGCAGCACCACGCAAGTGGCACAGCCCTATTCAGGCGTGCCCACTTTCTCCCGGGCAGGGGCAGGCGACTTGATTATTTTTCATGCACAGAGCGGCATTCAGCCTGCTCGTGACATTCGACTCCACGACGAATACCGGCCAGATGTGAATCGGGCTGGCCCTTGTCGTGCAGAAAACCCCAGAAGCGGACTTGTGATTGGCGTCGCGTTCCGATCCTGGGGTTCTTTCCAGCCTGCAGTGCAACACACACAAAGGCGCCCAGACCGCAGGCTTCCGAGCATAAGCGATCTGGTTGAAATCGCAACAAGCCGGAGGCAGTCATGGGGAACAGCTCTGCTCAAAACACCCGCTCTGCCTGGATAACTCAGGTGGCGAACAACCCGGATTCCATTTACCAGGAAGTCGGGCAACTCGTCATGCCTGGATCCAGCACTGCCGCCCCGATCTCGGCCCATCGCCCAGCGCTGCATGAAGATGCGGCCGGTGAAGCACCCACCTCACTCTCCCTGCCCGGAGAGCGGGTGGGTGCGACTTCACTGAAGCGCTGTATTCCGTTGTTTGCCAGTGTCGCTCATCGCGCCGGCTGCAAGCCGGGCCATATATGCGTCAGCATCCCGGTTACTGGGTTCTTCGGCGTATGCGCCATGTGGCACACGCAACTGCACATCCTCAACCATCTTTCAACGCTCCGTGAAGGGGCTTTCGCCCCTATAACGATCCGGCCTTCCCGGCGCTGACGCGTCGGGAGCCACGGCCGCGTAGCTACTGCCGTGCTGGCTTCCGTTTCGTTTCCCGCCCGGTTTGTGGTTGCACCACAAACACATTGAAGGAGAGCAATTTTGACGAATCACCGTAATCGGGCCGGTAAGCACCGGGCCGCACAGCGTTCGGCAGTCGCCGGGGTCACGCTGACCGCACTGACCGCCCTGGTCGTAACGACATTCGGCGGTGCGGGTGTAGCGCTTGCCGATCCGGTCCAACCCGGCGTGAGCACTGAAGGCGTTCAGCCTGGTGTCACGACTGAAGGCGTTCAGCCTGGTGTGACAGCTCCTCCCGCTGCTCCAGTCGCTCCGCCGGTGCAGCAAACCGTGCCGGTCACCTGGGTGCCCTCCCCGGTGGAGTATCAGCAGCCGTACCAGCCGCGTCCCGGTTGGGACTACGAGACAGGCAACTACGACAACAGTCAGGACCCGGTCGCGCCGCAGGTCAACATTGCGGATTTGCACCTGCCGGTTCCGGTCGAAACCGCAACAGCTCCGATTGCTCCGCCGCCGGAAATGGGCGCTTTCGGAAACTTCATTTTCAAGAAGCCGAATTGGTGGACCACCGACACGCTTAATCGGGTCAGCGGCCAGTCGGCGGTCTGGCTTGCTCAGACGACCGACTTCTACCGATCCACCGGTATCCCGCTGGACACCGCACAGCAGATGGCGGCATCACAATTCACCGCTGGCGCAGTCGGTTTGACCGCTGGACTGGCCGCTTCCGCGCCGGTGCTTGCGGCGACAACGGCGATCGGTGCTGGCATCGGCGGCAATATCGGTCTGGCATTGGGCAACGCTCTCATCCCGATCCCCGGTGTCGGTTCCGTTCCGGGAACCGTAGTGGGAGCTGTCGCAGGCGGTGCAGTCGGTGCGGTTGTTGCAGCTCCTGTCGTAATCGCTTCTGGCGCAGTCGGAACCGCGATCGGCGTCGGCGTGGGTACCGCGTTCGGCGAAGGTGAAAACGGCCGTGAATCCGAGGTCGTCATCCCGGACATCGATCAGCCCGCCATCACCACTGAAACACAGAATGTTCTCGATTCGTGGTCGGCGTCGCCGCCGGTCGGCACTGCTGCCGCGGACGGGGTGCGCAACGCTGCCGCTGCCGCCCCGGCGATCGACACCCAGATCCGCGAGACGGTCTCGGCGCTGCCCGGCGGCGAGGGTGCTGTTGCGGCATTCGACCAGGCGGTCACTGATATCGCTGCGGCCACCGCTGTTCCCGGCCTGCCTATCTCGATGATCTCCGACGCGATCGGTGCCGGTATCCCCGCATAACCACTCGGTCAGGGGGCGCGGGATTCTCTCGCCCCCTGACTGTGTTCCCGCCACGGCGGGATAGCGCAACTGACTCCACCGCCCCACAGAAAAAGGAAAGGCGCAGATCGTGAGTGATTCGCAGCGTCCCCCCGTCGACGAAGAGGACTGGTTCAACTCGCCCCCGCCGCATGTGGGCGATTCGTCCGCGGTAGCTGCGACGCCGCCGCTGTCCGTCGTCTCTTCCATGCCCGAATCCGATGTGGATGAGGCCGAGGACGATTGGTTCTCTACCGTGCCGGAATCCGCAGATCAGGACCTCGATGGGGGTACCGATCTGGATCCGCCCGGGACCTCCGAATCCTTCGCAGATGACGAGCGTCCGGCGAGGGATGACGACACCGATCAGTTTCCGGTGACTCCTCCCATGCCGTCGACGCAGTTCCTTCCAAGGTCTCCTGCCGGGGCTGCTTCCGCGCCGGAGCAGAAGTCCTCGTGGTTCCGCAGTCATCGCAGCGCCGTTGCTGTCGGTGGCGCAGTGGCGACCGTCGTCGTGCTCGGCGTCGGGGCTGCACTGGCGTTGTCGGGTCTGTCGAGTGGGGAGGAATCGCCCACTCCGATCACCGATCTCGCGTCCTCGGCTGTGCCGCCGTCTTCGCTCACCACGACAGCTGCTCCCGTCGCGGCGAATTCGTGGTGCACCGGCTTTTCTCCTCGCGAGCTGGCCACCCCCGAATCCTCGGATGCCGGTATGTCGGCGATCGCCAGCTTCCAGACCGCGTTCTATTCGGGTGATGCAGCGAAGGCTCGCAGCTTTGTCGCCCCCGACAACTCGATTGGATCAGTCGAACAGCTCACGAACGGCTTCGCTCAATTGCCCGCAGGGTCCGAGCAGTGCGTGCTTGCCGCGCCTGTCGGCAACGGCCGTTACGAGGTCGACCTCTACGAGCGTCATCCCGACGGATCGAACGTCAAGTACCGCCAGACGGTCGTCACGACCGGCGCCCCGGACGGTTCCGGTGCCCGAATTGTTGCCATCAATCCCAGGGAAGGGCAGTAGAAATGCACATTCATTCACTCACGCTTAGGCGGTCGTCCGCGACGGCTGCGACTGCGGTGATGCTGATCGCGATGGCTGGTACCAGCGCCGCAAACGCGCAAACACCGACCTCCACTCCGACGCCGTCCTCGACAACCACCACGTCGTCGACGACTTCTGCCTCTGCTGCGGATTCGGGGTGCACACCGCTGCACCTGCTGTTGGTCAACGGCACGACAGACAGTTCCCCGGACGCACCGACCGACACGGACGGCGGGTTCTTTTCCCAGGTCGCCATCCCTGCGCTGGTGGAAGCCAACGGCGACAACGGCAAAAAGGGCGTCATCGACCGCTCCTACGTGAACTACTCGGCGAGCTTCGGTGGCAAGCCTGGTGATCAGTCCAAAGACACGTACGAGCAGTCGGTGCAGATGGGAATCACCAACGCCACGGCGATGCTCACCGATCTGGCGAGCAAGTGCCCGGACACTCACGTGTTCGTCGGTGGCTACAGCCAGGGTGCACAGGTCGCGTCCGCGCTCTCGCGTGAGATCGGAGCAGGCGAAGGACCTATCTCTGCTGATCGGTTCGCCGGTGCCGCACTCTTCTCGGACCCGACCCGCCCGGCCGGTTCGCCGGTGTTCGCGTCGTCGTCTCAGACCGCCCCGGCGGCCGCACCCGGCGCCAAGGGCGACTCGGTCGAATCCGTACAGGTCGCAGCGACTGCGACTCCCGCCGGTGGCGGCATCGCCCCGGAAACGACGGGGGAGCGGTCCTTCGGCAAGGTTGCCGACCGTGTCGCTTCCTTCTGCACCGCAGGTGATCTGGCGTGCGACACTCCCGCTGACGCACCGTTGGCACGAATGGTCGCCAACATAGCCGGTCAGTCCAGCATGGACACCCAGGACCCGGTATCCATCCTGACGAGTGTCGGTACCGCGCTCGGGCAGTCTGTGATCTACACCGGTGCATCCGTCGTCAACGACAACATCAACTTCGACTCCAAGGCAGGCGCTTTCACTGTCAAGGACTCGAGCACAACGGTTCTCAATCGAATGGTCGCCTACAGCGACCCGTCCAAGCGCCAGGACGGCATCAGCGAAGCGGTAGCTGCGGTGACGAAGATTGCCGGCATGGGCATCGCGGCGGCCGTGACGGTGGCCAAGGACGTTCTCTCGCCACAGTCCATCACGCAAATCGCTGCCGCTGGTGTTGCCGGACCGCAAGCCGCTATCGGTGTGCTCGGCGCGAAGGTGCTCAATGCGACGGTCAAGCTGGTTCCGCCGGCCACCATCGACAAGACTGTCAGCCTTGCATTCAATGAGGTCAAGTCCGGTTTCGCGGATAACAAGGGCCTAGCGAAGATGGCGACCGATGCGGCGTACTGGGACACGATCGCCAAGCACGGCAGCTACACCACCACCCCCGTGGGGACAGGCGGTCAGACGCCAGTGGAGTTGGCGACGGACTGGATTCTCGCTCTCGCTCACGATCTGACCGGCGACCAGGTGGGCGGCAACGCGCCGCGCTCACTCGATCAGAGCGGGCCACTACTTGCTGCACTCGGACAGCAAAGCCGTTCGGCCAGCGAGATTCTCGGCTCCCGCACCACCACCACCGGCACGATGACGTCTCCGACTACGACGACAACTGGCGCGACGACGGCAACGACCACCGCGACCAGCAGCCCCGCTGCTAGTTCGTCGGTCGCTACATCAACGACCGCCGCGACACCCACTCAAGCCGGAATCAACTGATCCGCAGGTGAGGGGCACGCTCTCGTGTCCCTCACCTGAGCAGGTTGTTCGCGGTGGTGGTGGCACCACCACCGTTGATGGAAGGAAACCGAAGATGGCTTCACCTCTCGCTCGTGAGGGCGTTCCGGGTAACGACCCCGACACCGGGGCCGGCCGGATCGTCGTTCCCGCCGGTCTGCGAGTTCCACCACCCGAGTCGCGTGCTCCGGTGTGGGACGAAGCGATAGCGACAACCGCTCCGCGTCCGGCGTTTTGGTTACTCGGCGCACACGGCGGTGCCTGTGTGTCGACATTGACGCGAACCTGGGCGCCGGCCGGTGACTCTCGTCGGGGATGGCCGGCCGCCGATCGCTATCGCGGTGTCGTAATCGTCGCCCGCACCCACCGTGAGGGACTGCAAAGCGCTCACGAACTGCTCTTACAGGCAATCGCGGGACTGAGCGGAGACTGCGCCCTACTCGGACTGCTCACCGTTCCCGACGCTGACGGCAAGTTGCCTGCCACTTTGCGGCGTCAACTCGACGTCGTCGAGTCGGCTGCCCCGCAGTTCTGGCGACTGCCGTACCTGCCGAGCTACCGCACGTTGACCTACTCGCAGATGCCGGTGTGGTCGCCGAGCGATCCTCCTCCACCGCCCGGATCGAAATTGCGGCGCACGGACCCCACCGCATACCCGGATCCCAAACTCGCCGAGATCGGCGCGGAAATCTTCGCCGCGGCACGGCTCGCCGCAGCCCAACAAGCCCCCTGAATTGCTCCACCTCGAAGTAACCCTCACCAACAGAAAGGCACCATCATGGTCGCATTCCTCTCCTCCGCCCAGGTGGCGTATCACGCTGCCAGCGTTGATGTTCTGGCACAGATCGGCAACGAAACTCCACAGCCAATTCCAGGTGTGGAGAAGTTCGGCCTACTGATGTCCTGGCTCAAGTACGGCGGCATCTTCCTCACCGTCTGCGGCCTGATCGTCGGCGGCATCATGCTCGCGATGGAACGCAACGGCACCCGCGACGGAGATGGCAAAGCCAAGATCATCGGCGCCATGATCGGCTCTGTCGTCATCGGCCTCGCCCCCGCTGTGATCAATCAACTCGCGAGCTGACACGACCATGCGCACCGCACCGATATTGATCGCCCAGCCCCCATCCGATCGGCAACGACTGCCGACCGAAATGTGGGAGCCGTTGATGCTGGTACTGCGCTACGTGAGCTTCATCGGCATCTTCGCGTGCGTCGCCGCGCTCGTCGTCTTCGGGGCGATGCTCGGCTATCAACGCACCCATAACGCCGGCCAAATCCTCCAAGACAAAACCCTTGTCCGGATCTGCGCGTGCGCCGTCCTCGTTGGCTCGGCCGCCACCATCGGCAATCGCCTGATCGTCTAGAGAAAGAGAAAACCATGCGTACCATCGGTCGCCGCTCGGTAACCGCGCTCGCCCTGGCGGCGACCGTGCTCACCCTCTCGGCGGGATGTGGATCGGATTCCGACACATTCGATCCCGCACCCACTCCACTTGACACCATCAGCGCCCCAACGAATGTGAGCTGGGAAAGCTACAACGGCGTTCGCCTTCCGCGCTCACTGGCCGATGGGCCGAAGAACTCGTCGACGACGCCCTCCGGCTACTCCCAGTCCCCACAAGGAGCTGTGCTGGCTGCGATCCGGGGACAGGCGTACCTCGCACTGACCCCGGATGCGAACTGGGGAGAGATGGTCTCGATCGTGACCGCCCCCGGCCCCGGCCGCGATGAATTCGCCGCGAATCGAGCGTTGGTCTCGGTCACCGGCCCTGTTCCGGCTGAGCAAGCTCCGAAGTTCATCGCGTTCAAGGTCACCGACTACACGCCCGGTGATTCCGCTACGGCGGCCGTCGACGTAGTGCAGGAAATTGGTTCCCCACCAGCACTGTTCGTCTATCCCGTCGCACTGGAGTGGATCGGGGACTGGCGACTGGTCCTCCCCACGGCCGCAGAGAACATCGATGCCCGCGAGGTCGACAACCTCGACGGCTACACCCTGATCGAGGAGAAGAAGTGAACTCCAAACAGAAATGGTTGATCGGCGGAGCCATCGCCCTGGTTGTCGTACTGATTGCAGCGTCGTTCGCATTGTTCGCCGGCGACGACACCGAACCTGATGCCCCGACAGCCCAACCGACGACCCCAGCAGTGCCCACGCAAGGCAACAACGGAGGTACCGGATTCGCCGATCCTGCCACCGACACGTTCGGACGAAAGATTTACGTGCCGAACAACCCTGCCGGCCAAGCCCTCCCGCAACGAGATCCCGGCGCTCGGGTCGAGTGCGATCCCGGCCAGCTCCCCACGGCGCAGGGCGGGATGACGATTCAGCGCAACTTCGACATGGTGATGCTGTATTCGGAGACCGACGGCCCGGCCCGAGTCGACGGCGATCTTGCCCGCGGCTACAGCCACTCTCCGCAGGGCGCAGCTCTGGCGGCGTGGAACCTCTGGCACCGGATGCGCGAGGGCGGCGATGTCACCAAGCAGGTATTGCTCGAGCAGACCGTTCACGACGCGGCACTACAGAAAGAGCTGGAAACGAAGCCAGTTCCGCCAGGCCTCCGCACGGTGGAACAGAAACGTTCGATGGTCGCTCCGGATGGTTTCCGGATTCTGAGCTGCGATGACGATTTCGTCGTTCTCGAATATGCAGTGCGCCAAATCGCAGACGAGAACGGCGTATTGGCTGCCCCGCGTTGGGTGGGGATGCAGTGGTCGATGCTCTGGCGCGATGACGATTGGAAGATGCAGACCGCCGACGACTCGGGCAAGTCCGGCGCAGTTCACACCACACTCGATGGGTTTACGACATGGCAATTCTGAGACGACTTCTCGCGGTCGCGCTCGCTGCCGTGGCCTTGATGTTGGTCGGCGGCGGCATCGCCTTCGCACAGGACCGCCCCAGTGTTCCGCCGCCCAGTGAAGGTCCGGCACTGAACCTTCCGGTGCAGGACGGACAGAACGGCTTCCAGAAAACGTTCGAGGAGTGCAAGAACAACGTCCCCGACGACATGGAAGGTGTCGAGAAGTGGATGGACGAGCACATCGGATTCATCAACTGGGCCAACGAAGCAGCGAACAATGTCAGCTGCACGATGGACGCCACTGACGCTCATCCCGGCGACGCATTCTCGACCTTGCTGACCAACGCGGCGTCGACGTTCTGGGACGACCCGGTCGGCAAGCTCACCAAAGCCGTCATGGAAGGCAACGTCGCCGCGTTCTCCACGGTGATGACGTTCTGGATGTCGGTGCCGATTCCGGGACTGACCGGCGGAGAGGCGATGTCCGGCATCCGGAACCTCACGTGGGAGATCCAACTGGTGGCGTTCGTCATCGGCATGATCGTCGCGGCCGCGAAACTGGCAATCGCCAGGCAGCAAGCCGTTGCGGAAGGAGCGGACGAGACCGCGAAAATGCTGACGCGCACGGTGTTCTCGGCCGGGTTGCTCCCGACATTGGTGATCATTTTTCATCTCATCGGAGACGTGTTTTCCACATGGGTGCTCCAACAAGCCTCGGGCGGTGACCTCAACGCCAAGATCACTGGCATTGCGTGGGTAGACGAAAAGACAGGTCTGGGACCGGTTCTCGCGCTCGTGCTGACCGGGCTGGGATTGCTCGGGTCTGTCGCGCAGTTGATCGCATTGCTCGTGCGTGAAGCTGTGTTGGCCATCGTGGTCGGGTTGGCACCCGTGGCGGCTGCGCAGTCAGCCGCCGGCACGGGGCGTCAGAGCTGGTCCACGATGATGGGCTTCGTCATCGCGGCACTGCTGTTCAAGCCGGTCGCGTCACTCTTCTACGTGTTCGCGTTCTGGACAGCATCGTCGAACGTCGTGTCCTCGGCTGTCATCGGTTCCGTTCTGCTCGCAGTCGCCGGGCTCTCACTGCCCTCACTGATGAAGGCGATCGGCCCCGTCGACGCAGGCGGTGGTGGCGGCGCACAGCAGGCCGCCGCGATGGCAGGCGCTACCGGCGCGGTGATCGGCAGCGCGGCTGCGCTGGGCAGCAGAAGCGGTTCGAGCGGTGTCAAAGCTGGCGGTGCAGGCGGCGGCTCGGGTGGCGGCGGAGGCGGAGCCGCAGGCAGTAAGGGCTCGCCCGCGTCCGGCGCGAGGTCCTCGTATGGCGGACGTTTCAGCAGTGGAGGAGCCTCGGGAGCTCGCAGCGCCGCAGTAGCAGCAGGTCGTTCGCTCGGCCGGGTGGGAGCCGGTGTCGCGGGAGCAGTCGGAGCAGGTACGCGCACCGCTGCCACGGCTGCGGGAGCACTCGGTCGCGGCGCGGCATCAGCCGGCCAAGCCGCAAGCCAAGGCACGGCGGCGGCCGCGAACATCGCGAGCGGTGCAGTCGGCAACTACCACGGCCAGATCCCCCGATAAGGAGACCTCCCATGTCCACTCGAAATTCCGAAAGCGAGTCCGTATGAGCACCGCGATTTCTCCCCGTAAGTCCGTTGGTGATCGGTTTGATTCTCTGGCAGCCGTCTTCGTCAGTGACCGCGCTGTCGCGGTGGGCCGGGCCATCCGTGAAGCGTGGTGGTTCCTGTGGCCGGTCTTCTACTTCGCCGTACATGTTGTGCTGCTGACGTTCGTGCTCGGATTCTCGCGGTGGATCGCTCTGGACACCGTCCGCGAGGACATCTCGGAGGCCGGCACTTCGCATCCGACGTTGCTGGCTGTCTTTGATGCTTTCGACGGGGTGCTCCGGGCAGCGGAGGCGGTCGGCTCCAGCGGCGCGGCCGCCAGTTACGCCTTGTGGGTGGCATGGATATTTGCTGTCCTCGCGGTTGCCCTGTCCGGTGTCTCGATCCTGGTATCTCCGTCGTCGAACCGCGCTCCACGACTGAGCCGTTCGTGGGCGTGGTTTCCGCGCCGTGCGGTGCGGGAGATCTTCGCAGTACTGATCGCGTGCGCGATCCTCGCCCGTGTCGCGGGGGAGCCGAACTACCTCTTCAGCACGAAAATGTGGATGAACGCGGTCCTTCTCGCGCTGGTCATGTGGCTGACGGTGTTCGCCGAACAGCGATGGATGAGCACTGAACCGTCCTACGCCAGGATCACGCATCTGCCCGCAGCTCGGGCGGGTGTGACGTTCGGATCGACTGCACGTGCCGACTTGGCAGATGACGCCGTTACTGCATCGGTTGATCCGGAGGCGAACCGATGACCGCCGTGGCAGAGACGACGAACGACCGCCCGCTGTACGGATCGGGTTCGGTTCCGCAGCGGACCGGCATTTTCGGTTTGTCGATCTGGGCATCGGGCTTCGCCGCAGTCGGCTTCTTGGTCTCGCTGATCGTGGGCGTGACGTCAAACGTTCTGTACGGCTTCGCGTTGGCTGCCGTGTTCGCGGTGCTGATCGCTCCCTTGGTGATCCGGTGGGGTCATCGCTCTATGTACGAGGTGATGCAGTTGAAGATTCAGTGGTGGAAGCGTGTTGCTACAGGTTCGACGGTCTACCGGTCGGGGCCGACTTCGCGGATTCCCGGGGGCCGCTACCGCCTTCCTGGTCTGTTGGCGTCGACGACGCTTCATGTGGGCACGGATCGGTTGGGCAATCCGTTCGGAATGATCTACCGGCGCCGCGGCGCCGAGTACACGGTGATCCTCGAATGCTGGCCCGGTGGAGACGAAGCGTTGACGACGCCGGAAAAGGATCTGATGACCGCCGACTGGGGCGCATACCTGGCTGGTTTGGGTCTTCCCGGCGACATCGTCGCAGCGGTAGCAGTCGTCGAATCCATCCCGGCGACGGGATACCGGCTCTCACTTGAAGTCGAACAGTCCATCAAGCACTCCCGTTCGGAGCTTGCCTCGCAGATCCAACGCGAAGCGGCGGTCGAGTTCCCCTCGGGACGGTCACAAACCCTGTGCCGCTTGGCGATCACCTTCAAAGCCACGACGAAGGAACGGCGCACCGAGCCGGAAGAGATGGCTGCCGAGCTGGCCCGTCGTCTCCCCGCCGCGTACGAGGACATGCTCAACGCCGGTGTCGAAGCCTCCCCGATGTCGGCCGAACAGATCGTCTCCTTCGTGCACCGCAGCTACAACCCGTCCGCGGAGCGTGAACTCGAGGAACTCGAGATCCTCGACGAGCCCCACGGAATCGACTGGGAGGACGCCGGCCCGGCGTCTGCGCTCACGAAATGGGATCACTACCGCCACAACGGCGTCGTGTCAGTGGTGTACGAAATGAAGGCACCGCCGGAGTCTGTGTTCACCGACGAGGTCCTCAAGCCGCTGCTGCGGCCGCACGACGACCTCGATCGGAAACGTCTCACGATCGTGTATCGGCCGTTCTCGGCGGGAGATGCGACCAAGCAGGTGAACCGGGAGCACAAAGACGCACGTGCGGCAGTGAATCAGAAGTCGGGCTTGGTCTCCGCGGCCGCAGAGATGCGCGTCGAAACCACCGAGCAGGCCCGTCAGGAACAGGTCCGCGGTGCCGGTCTGGTGCGGTACTCGGCTCTGATGACGATCACTTGCGCTACGGCGACAGAGGTGCCGAATGCGTCCTCGATCCTCGAATCGCTCTCCGCCCGAGCGATGTTGAAGCTGGTTCGCGCATACGGAATGCAAGATGCCGCGTTCGCGGCAGGTCTCGGTGTCGGGGTGCTGTTGGGCGATCACACCACCACCTCGAAGATCGCCCGCAACGGCTGAGAGAAGAGGATTCGTCATGCAGTTCAAGACCGTGGACGACGTCACCGACGCCGAACTCGAAAACATCATCGGCAAGTGGGAATTCGCCGAACTCGAGGCCCTTGCCGAAGCGATCGACAACGGGTCGGTGTCAGCTCCGTTCCCGCTCACACACAAGGCTCGTGCGCTCAAGAAATGGCGCAAAGCCAACGAGGAACGCGACGACGCCGAAGACGAAAGTCCGGACCCGTCCTGGCGGCGGGCGTACCGCACACTGCCCCGGCGTGGGTTCCGCGACAGCTACCTCAGCAGTGACGGCGGCGGCGCGATGGAGACCGTGCTCGCCCCGATCGAGTACCAGGTCAGCACCATGCACGCGTGCGGCCTCAACCCATGGATGATCGGCGCCACCGCTCCCACCCTCGGGACCCCGATCGGAATGCACCAGCGCACCGGGGATTCCGCGTCCTGCGATGTACTGACGTGGTTCGCCGAAGGACTGATCACCAACCCATCCGCGTTCCTGCTCTCACTACCTGCTCTGGGCAAGTCCTCGTTCATTCGCAAGATGTTCGTCGGCGCGGTCGCCCGGAATCAGTGCCCGATCGTCGCCGGCGACATGAAGGGCGAGTACGTCGGCGCCACACAGGCGATGGGCGGTCAAGTCATCACTCTCGGCCACGGCAAGGGCCACCTCAACCCACTCTCGGCCGGCGCGATGGGCGCGGTCCTCCCGCGTCTCGAGCAGCATCTCGCCCGACTGCGCGCCGCAGAGGAGAGGGCCGCTGTCACCGGTCAACTGTTGCCTGCGACCGACCCGTTCTGTCAATGGCCACGAAGTTCTCCCCGTAGGCGGCCAGTAGTTCTCCCCGCTGGTGGCCACGGGTTCTCCCCGGTGGCGGCCAGTTGTTTTTCCCCACCCGCTTTCTGATTTGGGTTAGCTGAAGGGCTTCACCCCCTTGCCGGTGGTGGCTTCGGTGAGGCGGAAGGAGTCGCCGTCGGTGACGACGACGTGCGCATGGTGCAGGAGCCGGTCAACGGTGGCGGTGGCCAATGTTTTGGGCATGATCTCGTCGAAGCCGGAGGGGTGCAGGTTGCTCGAGACGGCAATCGCTCGGCGTTCGTAGGCAGCGTCGACGAGGCGATAGAATCCTTCGGCGGCGTCTTCAGAGACCGGGAGCAGACCGATGTCGTCGACGATGATCAGGTCGGAGCGGATGATCCTCGTCAGGGCTCGGGCGATGGAGTCGTCGGCACGGTGCCGGCGGACCAGGGCACCGAGGTCTTCGATGGTGAACCAAGACACCGCCAGCCCAGCTTCGACTGCGGCCTGCCCGAGTGCCTCGGTGAAGTGAGACTTGCCAGTTCCCGAAGGCCCACAGACGCAGAAACATTCACGCCGCCCGACCCACTCCAGGGTGCGGAGCGCGTCCTGGGTGGCGCGGGGAATCGACGATTTCGTTTCGTCCCAGTCGCCGAAGGTCTTGCCGGTAGGGAAACCCGCGCGTTTGCGGCGAGTGTGCAGGTTCGCCCGGTCCCGGCCGGCGGCTTCCTCAGCGAGGAGAACCCGCACGACTTCGGCGGGGTCCCAGCGTTGGGCTTTCGCGGTCGGGATGATATCGCTCAAGGACCTGCGGATATGGGGCAGTTTCAGGCGTTTAGTCAGGTCGATCGCCTCGGCCAACGGGTCGCCGTTAGCGCTGGTAACAGTGCGCAAAGGGGTGCTCATCAGGCGTCATCGCTTTCATCGTCAGTAGTGGCTGGGCTGGCCGGCGCTGGTGTCTGGCCGAAGGTGGACCAGGCGGCGGTGCCCGGTTGCAGAGTGTGGTTCTCGCTGCGACGGACCGGATCAGCGTGTTCGTGGGTGACTTGGTAGTCGAGGATCGAGATCAGGTCCCGATCGGCGAACCGGCCGGTCATCGCCGCCGTCCCCAACGCTCTGTCGACTGCGTCCGGGGAGTGCAGCTTCGAAAGGTCCACGGCCTCGGCCATCTTCGCCCTGATGCGGCGCGCTCCCGCGGCGGCAGCCTCGACCAGCCAGCTGTTGGCACCCTGGCCCAACTGTAGGAAGGCGAGCTCGGCGGCGGTACGAGGCTTGGGCACCCGGTCGGCGGCGTCGCGGTCTGGGCGGGGTGGGTAGTGGTCGTTGTCGAGGACCGGTGAACCGGGTTGGCCGCGGCGGTGCCGCGCGACTTCGACTGCACCGCCATCATTGTCGACGGCGGTCACGATCAGCTCCTCACCATGGAAGCGGGCCCAGACCCGAGTGTCGATCAACGTGTGCGGCACCGAATACCGCACCCCTTCCACCGAGATCGTCGACTCCCAGTTCACCCGCCGGGTAGTGCCGAACACCGCGGTGAACGGAGATTTCGGCAGCGGATGCAGCCGCTGCAACTCTTCGGCCAGCCGCTCGACCGGCCGCCGCCGAGTAGAGCTGTGGACGCGGGTGTTGACGTCGGTGCAGAACTGCCGGCAAGCCGACTCGAGCTCACCGAAAGAGTGATACTGCTCGCGCAGGTTCACCTCCTTCGGCAACAGGTCGGCTTTGGCGATCCGCACCGTCGCCTCACTTCCTCCCTTCGACTCCGGATCAGCAGGTAAACACGTCCGCAGCGTCGTGCCGTAATGCCGTGCCACCTCCACGATCTCCGGATTGCGGACCGCGATCCCGGCCACGTGATCGATCGTCGCGGTCTTCTCGTTGTCGGTGAGGACATAGACCGGAACCCCGCCCAAGCGGCGGAATGTCGCATCCAAACACGCCGCCACCGTCGGCAATGTCTTGTCCCAGATCGGGATCACCACCCGAAATCGCGACCACGCCAACCATGCGCAGAACAACGTCGTCTTCCGGCCGGAAATCGTTGGCCCGTCACCGAAGTCGTACTGTAACCACAGCCCAGGTTCGGTTACCCACGGCCGATACACTCGCCGCCGACCAGCCCGAAACTGGGCCTTCGCCTCCGCGACCGTCCGGCGCGTGGTCCGCTCACCGCCGGTGAACCCCAGCGCGACGATCCGTTCGTGGATGACATCCGCGCGGACCTTGCCCTGCGAGCGGACCACCAACTCCTCGATCTTCGGCAGAAAGTCGTCGATCGCCCGCGCTCGATGCCGCCGGCGGTCCGGCGGCTGCCCCGCAGCGCGCATCTGCACATACCGGGCCACCGTGTGGTGATCACACCCAGCCAGCTCCGCCGCCGCCCGATAACTACCCGTGAGGTCGTACGCCTCCAAAATTTCCATGATCTCCCTGCTCGATTTCATCCACCCAGCGTTGCCGGGACCGAATCTGACTCACAGCAGGTGGGGAACTATCTGGCCGTACGCGGGGAGAAACCATGGCCACAAAATGCGCCATAAATGGCCGCCAGTGGGGAGCTTACGATGGCCGTCGACACCGTTCACCGGCCGCGATCGAGTGCGCGTCGAAACCACCGAGCAGGCCCGTCAGGAACAGGTCCGCGGTGCCGGTCTGGTGCGGTACTCGGCTCTGATGACGATCACTTGCGCTACGGCGACAGAGGTGCCGAATGCGTCCTCGATCCTCGAATCGCTCTCCGCCCGAGCGATGTTGAAGCTGGTTCGCGCATACGGAATGCAAGATGCCGCGTTCGCGGCAGGTCTCGGTGTCGGGGTGCTGTTGGGCGATCACACCACCACCTCGAAGATCGCCCGCAACGGCTGAGAGAAGAGGATTCGTCATGCAGTTCAAGACCGTGGACGACGTCACCGACGCCGAACTCGAAAACATCATCGGCAAGTGGGAATTCGCCGAACTCGAGGCCCTTGCCGAAGCGATCGACAACGGGTCGGTGTCAGCTCCGTTCCCGCTCACACACAAGGCTCGTGCGCTCAAGAAATGGCGCAAAGCCAACGAGGAACGCGACGACGCCGAAGACGAAAGTCCGGACCCGTCCTGGCGGCGGGCGTA
Source organism: Rhodococcus qingshengii JCM 15477 (assembly GCF_023221595.1). Lineage (NCBI taxonomy): Bacteria > Bacillati > Actinomycetota > Actinomycetes > Mycobacteriales > Nocardiaceae > Rhodococcus > Rhodococcus qingshengii. Next base: position 40,549 of record NZ_CP096564.1, on the reverse strand, counting down.
CCGCACACTGCCCCGGCGTGGGTTCCGCGACAGCTACCTCAGCAGTGACGGCGGCGGCGCGATGGAGACCGTGCTCGCCCCGATCGAGTACCAGGTCAGCACCATGCACGCGTGCGGCCTCAACCCATGGATGATCGGCGCCACCGCTCCCACCCTCGGGACCCCGATCGGAATGCACCAGCGCACCGGGGATTCCGCGTCCTGCGATGTACTGACGTGGTTCGCCGAAGGACTGATCACCAACCCATCCGCGTTCCTGCTCTCACTACCTGCTCTGGGCAAGTCCTCGTTCATTCGCAAGATGTTCGTCGGCGCGGTCGCCCGGAATCAGTGCCCGATCGTCGCCGGCGACATGAAGGGCGAGTACGTCGGCGCCACACAGGCGATGGGCGGTCAAGTCATCACTCTCGGCCACGGCAAGGGCCACCTCAACCCACTCTCGGCCGGCGCGATGGGCGCGGTCCTCCCGCGTCTCGAGCAGCATCTCGCCCGACTGCGCGCCGCAGAGGAGAGGGCCGCTGTCACCGGTCAACTGTTGCCTGCGACCGACCCGTTCACCGGCCGCGATCGAGTCAGCGCCGCGCACATCGAGGAACTGATCGAAGAAACGAAGCTGGTCGTACATTCACGCCAACTCCAGATGATCACCGCGTTGATCGAACTGATCCGCCAGGATCCGATCGAGGACTACGAGAGTTCGCTGTTGTCGCGGGCCTTGCGGGAGTTGCGCGAGGGCGGCGAGTTCTCGTTCGTCGATCCGCCGCTGGTCAGACACCTCGCGGCGAAGATCATCGAGGGCTCCGAGCGACTGCGCAAGGTGGTCTTCGCACAGTCCCCAGATCACTACATCACGATCATCACGCGCTTGGTGCAGTCCCTCGAAGCATTGCTCGACGGACCGCTCGGCGACATCTTCGCCGACCACACAAGCGTGCCACTGGATCTCGATTCGACGGCGATCTGCATCGATGTCTCCGCCATCACCCGCGGCGACCAGAAGCTCAAGGCCGCGGTCATGCTCAGCTGCTGGTCCGACGCCTACGGCTCGATGGAAGCCGCGCATCTGCTCGCCGATGCCGGCCTCGAACCACAGAAGTACTTCCTCGCAATCTTGGACGAGCTGTGGCAGGTCCTCGGTGCCGGCGCCGGAATGGTCAACCGCATCGACGAACTCACCAGGCTCAACCGAAGCGACGGAACAGGCCTGCTCCAAATCACGCACACCGGCCGCGACCTCGAAACACTGCCGACCGAAGTGGACGTCAAGATCGCCAAGGGCTTCATCGAACGATCCGGAATGGTCATCTGTGGCGGACTACCCGCCGGTGAGCTCGATCGACTCTCCGACGTTCTCCAATTCACCTCCGCCGAGCGGGCAATGATCACCTCGTGGTCACGCGGCGCTCCGATGCGCCGTACCCGCCGTGGTCCGCGCCGCAACCCGCCGGGCCTGGGCAAGTTCATGATCAAAATCGCAAAGGACAATGTTCCGGGAATCCCGGTGCAGACCGTGTTCACACGAACCGAAATAGATCTGAAACTGCACGACACCAACTCTCGCTTCAACGAGCTGTTCGAACTCGAAGGTGTGGCGTGAGTAGCCGATACGGGGACGAAACCCGCGCATGGGCAGAGAAGACGTTCGAAGAAACCCGACACCAGTACAACTCGCGCCTCGAATGCTGCCAGGCGATCGCAAAATCGTTGGGCGCGCATGTCAATACGGTCTCGCGCTGGATCGGCGAGAGCTACGGACCTGCACGGCAGGCACCACCGGAAGAAGTGAGCGCCAGGATGCGCGCACTGGAAGAGGAAGTGGCGCGGCTGCGACGTCAGAACCATGATCTGGCTTCCAGTCGTGGATTCACCGCCGGGAAGCTGGGGCTGGCGTGAAAAAGGGACTCGCTGCGGCGCTGGTACTGATCCTTCCGATTCTCGTGGTGGTCTTCATCGCGACCTCGGAGGAGCCGAAGTCGACGGACTGCGTACCGAAGGGCAGTGGTCCAGGTTCGTCTGTGGCGCAGGGAGTCCCGACAGGTTCGATGTCGAAGCCGATGCGTTCGTCGGATGGTCAACTGACCTCGGGGTGGCGCACTCCGGATCGTCCGGACCACAAGGGCGATGACATTGCCGGTCCGGCCGGTGCGCCGATTTTCGCGCTGGCAGATGGCGTGGTCATTGATGCCGGTCCGGCGTCCGGGTTCGGTCAGTGGATCGTGATCGACCATCAGATGGACGGGAAGATGTTCTCGACCGTCTACGGGCACATGTTCGAGGACGCGGTACTCGTCAAGACCGGTGACCAGGTCAAAGCTGGTCAGCACATCGCCAACGAAGGCTACAACGGTGAGGTCTCTCCGCCGGGTCCCGGCGGGGCTCATCTGCATTTCGAGGTCTGGGAAGGTGGCCGACTGGCCGGCGGCCACGACGTGGATCCGATGCCGTACTACCAGGCAGCAGCCGAACCCGGCAGCGCCGACTCGTCGCCCGCGGTTCCGTCGACGCCGACTGCCCCATCTGCGCCCTCGGGAGCGGAAATGGCGGCACTGCCGGCCAAGGTCGGAACCGAAGAGCACTGGCAGGTCGACACCGTCCGGGTCGCTCGCGCCGTGTACGCGAAGTTCCCGCAACTGACCTCTATCGGCGGATGGCGACCGTCCGACGCGATTTCCCAAGATCATCCGTCCGGTCGCGCCGCCGACATCATGATCGACGACTACTCCAGCGACGAGGGCCGCAAGCTCGGTGACGCCGTCAAGGACTATTTGTGGGCCAATCGCGAGTACTTCCAGATCGAGTACATGATCTGGCGCCAGGAATACATTCCTTCGGACGGCACCCCGAACATGATGGAGGACCGGGGCAGCCCGAACGAAAACCACTTCAACCACGTCCATGTGACGACCATCGGACACGGAATGCCCACGGCTGGTCAAAGCTACGGCCCAGCTCCGGACGTGGACGGCTCCACCGCGCCCAAGCCCTCCGACGGGTGCACGATCGGGGGCGCGAATCTCGGTGATGCGGGCGCAGACCTCGCGGCGGGAACCGTGCCGCCGGAATTCGAGAAATGGCTGGTCATCAGCGCGAAGCAGTGCACGGAAATCACCCCGCCCCTTCTGGCGGGTCAGCTCGAGCAGGAATCGAATTGGAAGCCAGGCCAGATCAGCCCCGCGGGAGCTGGCGGCTACACCCAGTTCATGCCAGACACCTGGGCGGTGTTCGGGTATCCGGTCGACGAGAACGGCAACAAGAACGGTCCTGCCGGCGCCGGGGATCCGAACAACATCGCCGATGCGGTGATGGCCCAGGGCGCCTACGACTGTCACGTCGCCGAATACCTCCGCCCGCTGCATAAGAGCGGGCAGGTCACGGGCGATCCGATCGACACCATGCTCGCCGGATACAACGCAGGACCCGGTGCGGTCGAGCAGTTCGGCGGAATCCCGCCGTACGCCGAAACCCAGGCCTACGTCGTCGACATCAAAGAACGCATGACCCGCTACGACGCTGCCCTCGCCGGCGAGAACTAGGAGAGATCCACGATGAGAGAAAACAAAGGCATCGCGATCGTGATCGGCGTCGTCGTCGCACTCGTGTTGGTCGTCGGCATAGTCTTCGCGATCCGCCAGACCACCGGAAACGACAGCGGCCCCGGCACTTCAGAAGGCCACGACTCCGATCACCACCACGAGGACCCGCTCTCTCCGGAACACGCCGAACCTCAGACCGTGGCCACCAACGCCATGTCGATGATCTTCTCCTGGCAACCGGCGCGGGATCGCTCTGGATGGGACGCACTCCATCGCGCATCCCAGGCCGATCTGCTGACCGGAGCCCTCGCGAAAGCGGCTGCCAACGAACCGAATCCGCTTCCGACACCGGTAGCGGACTGGGCTGCCTGGTCTCGCAGCGGGGACACGCTCACCGCCGCGACGACAGCGGAAACGCCCGTCTCGATCAAGGGAGCGACCGCCACGGTCGACGTCCGTATCCGGCAGGTCGTGCTTCACCCCGACGGCGGATCGACGCCGTACAAGACATCAGCGGCAACGGTCACCCTCGAAAAGGACGCATCGGGGACCTGGCGGGCCGCGAATTACCGGATCGGAGAAACCGGATGAGAACCGCATCGTCACCTGCACTTCTCACGCTCCACCTCCACTTTCGTCCCGGAAGGACACTCACTCATGGCTGAGAAAATTCACACGCGAGATCCACACAGGTCGAACGTCGGGGTCTATCTCGCCGGCGCAGCATTTGCCGTTGTCCTCGCATTGGTTGGGGCGATCGGCATTTCAGTGCGCCTGGGTTCGTCGTGGGCGGGCTTGGAGCAGATCGTGTCGGCGAATCCGATCGACGCCGGGTTGAACGTGATGAGTGGAAAGCTGATCTGGCCGACGCAGGCGAGCATCATCGCGGGCGCCTTCGCGGTCCTCGCACTTGCTCTGATCGGTGTCGGCACCTGGTGGTGGGCATCGCGTAGTTCCAAGCGCCGCAGCAAAACCCCCGTCGGGTTGGCCACGGTGAAGGATCTGCGGATCGCCAAGCTGGACGAGGCATCCGCACGCAAGGAAGGCCGGTTCCTGCGCCCCTCGGTGGCGAACGTCTCCGACAAGGACATCGAGACCGCGGAACTGGCGCTGCGTCTGGGATTCCTGCGCAACTCCAAACATCCGGTGTGGGTGTCGACGAAAGATGCGATCTACGTCGAAGGTGCCGCGCAGCAAGGCAAGTCTTCCCGTCTGGCGGTACCGATGGTGCTCTCGGCACCCGGAGGCTGCCTGACGACGTCGACGAAGGTCGACATCCTGCATCAAACCTGGCTGCCCAGGTACCTACTCGGCGAGGTCGTCGTGTTCGATCCGGAGAACATTTCCGGCTGGCCGGATCGGATCACGTGGTCGGTGATCGCCGGATGCGAGGACGCGGACGTGGCGATCCGCCGCGCTACCGCCCTGGTGGCAGCGAAACCGAAGACGGCAAAGTCCAGCGGAGACGGTGACTTCTTCGATCAGAAGGCAGCAACCCTGTTGCGTTGCTACCTGCACGCAGCCGCGCTCGGCAATCGCAAACTCTCCGATGTCACGGCGTGGTGCGAGTCGACCGATGCAGTGGAAGCTCGCGAGATCCTCGACGAACACCATGCAGAGTGGGCGCGGACTCTCTCCGAGATCCTCGATGCGAAGTCAGAGAAGACGACGTCGAGCATTCTGATGGTGCTGACCTCGGTGATGGAGCCGTTGGCGTCACCGTCGCTGCTGGCTGCGGTGGACTGCCCGGCCGCGAGTTCGTTCGACGTGAAGGACTTCGTCGAAAAGGGCACCGGAACCATGTACGTGCTCTCCGAAGGCGGAAACGGATCGGTGGCACCGTTTGCTGCCGCACTGGCGGCCGAAGTGTTCTTCGTCGCCAACAAGCTCTCCCAGCGCCGCGCGGGTCGCAAGCTCGATCCGGCGCTGCGCATGGTCCTCGACGAACTCAACAATGTTGCTCCCATTCCGGAGCTACCGGCGAAGATGTCGGACTCGGGCGGCCGCGGAATCCAGCTGGTCGCATTCACACACAACTTTTCGCAGACCGAACGTCGATGGGGGCGCGAAGGCGCGAAAGAACTCGCTGGTAGCGCCAATATTCGGCTGATCCTGCCCGGCCTGCTGGACACCGCGACACTCAAGGAAGTCTCGACATTGCTCGGCTCTATCGAAGAGTTCGTGCTCTCGGCGCCGACGCCGCGTGGCCGGGGTATGGGCACCTCGCGTGGTGGCAGCTTGCATCGCCGTCAGGTGATGGAGGAATCAGCGATCCGTGAGCTCGAGGAGGGCACGGCGCTGATGATTCGCCGCAACAACAAGGCCGTCATGCTCGATCTTCCCGGTTTCTGGGAGGACCCGCAGATCCGCGATGTCGTCGCCGCGTCGGAAAAGCAAGCGGCGGCCGTGATCGAGCAGGGTTTCGTCTCGACGTCACCGCCGGTCGAAGCCTCCCCGCTCAACTGAACTGTTTTCCGCTCGTATCACTCGAATCCACCTTGTAGAAAAGGAGTTTCATCATGGTTGCAGGTCGTCGTAGCAGCACGAAGTCTCGCAGCGCCAGCTCGTCTGCGGCGCAGTGGGACGAAGTCGGCAAGGCAGTCAAGGAAGGAGCGGAGGAGCTGCGCACCTTGACCACGCACTCGGCGCTCTACGAGTGGGCGAAGGAGCACAAGTTCGCGACGCAATCGATGTTCCCGAAGTTCAAGACGGAACTGAACAAGCGACTCGACATCGACTACGACGAACTGCGCTCGATCGCGCAGCGGGAGCGACTGGCGCAGATCCAAGCAGCCGCGGCCGATGGTCCGTTGGTGGAGCTGTGGGCGGCCGGCGATGACGAAGTCGCCTCGTACGCGGTGTGCGGTCCGGAAGGGCTCGTTGCCTGGTACGGGGAGTTTTTCGACGACGACAAGATTCGCAAGGAAGGCGACCAGAACTCGGCGGATCTCTCGGCCGCCGGCAAAGCGGTGTTCCTGGCAGGCAAGGTCCGCGAAGAACTCGAGGTCGACGCTCTGACCGTCCGGATTCACGTGCTCAACCATCACGTCCGCAGCGGCGATCTGATGCGCGCCGCACTGGGCGCGGGAGTGGTGGTGGAAATCGACGTCGACGACGACACCACGGCGTTGGACTGGTGCCGCGAACCTGGATCGAAGTCCTGGCGCGAAACGAAGCTCGAACGCCTCGTCGCCACGGCCTCCGCCGATGCTTCGGCAGATGACGATGGACAGGACGATACCGCCCCGGACGACGACGGCAGCGATATGGACCATGTCGGCGACCAAGGATGAGGAACTCGACCCCCTCAGCAGCACAGGATGATTCGACTAAGCCGTGGCTGCATGACGATCATTGGACCACCGGTGACAAGGCCTGGTGGATTCTCGTCACCGGAAACGAGATCAGCCGGACGATGGTCGAGATCGTCTCTCCTGCCGATGGAACGGTGCGTGACCCGGAGGTGACGTACAACGACGGCGTATTCCGGGCGAGCGGCAAGTTCGAGAGCATCCGTCACCGGGGAGACTCCTGCGCCCCGTGCGGAGACTCGGTATTCGAGATGCTCGCGGCCGGGCAGGATGCGTGGGCCGGCTACTGGATGCAGGAATAGGCAACGGCAACCGGCGGCCCTTCGGATAGTGTTGCACGACAACGATTTTACGAAAATCACCAGCGCTCATACTGCCCGACAAACAGAAGGGGGATAGGCGGATGATGGAAGATGAGTTCGGTGACGACGAGCAACTCGAGAACGATGTGCCGGCGCGGGTGTACCGGTGGGAGGATCTAGACGGGGCACAGGCAGCGGAGCTGTGGGCGGAACTGATCGCGTGGGTGGGGTGGTTCCGCCGGCGCTACGCGGTGTCCGGATCGGATGCGGTGATTCCGCCGTGCTGGTTCCGCCACCCCGTAGCGGTCGAGGAACTGACAGGGCTGATGGTCTCGCACCAAAGCGCCTACACCCTCGACGAGCCGGGCTCGGAGCTCTCGGCGTTCCATGTGCAGTGGCTCTGGCCTACGTTGCGTGACCTTGCCGAACGGGCCGGTTACAAGCGGTGCACCGACGCGAAGTGTTCGTTCAAGGCGCTTGAGATCGTCGATGACCTGGAGGGATTGGGGGAGTGGGTCAACGATGACATAGCTGTCCGCCAATAACTTCTGGCGCACGAAAACAGGGAGTGAGCTGCATGTATAGGCAATTTGATGTAAGATAGTGGAAGCGATCGAACGTATCGCACGGGGAGGGCTGGGCCGCATGACCACTGCACACAAGGTCACCACACGCACTGCATCGCGCAGTGTCGAAGAGTCGGTACAGTTCGCGACCGGTGTTGTTCGTCTCGCCGGTGGCACCGTCACCGAAGCGGACAAGGCTGCTGCGCGCCGCGTTGCACGAGGAGTAAGCACTCCAGAGCAAGAGCTGGCGGCCTTCCGCCAGGAACTCGAGCTCTAACCGTCCGTTGCCTGCGAAAACTTCACAGTTCCGTTCCTGGGATGACTACTTCATCCCGGGAACGACTGTTTTACGAAACAAGCTGGTCACCGCTGCCGACCCATACGGGACACGGGACGCCGAAAAACTGCGCCGGTACGAAGAGCGAGCAACGCATCTGCGGGCGATCGAACTCGACAGGAAACCGATCGAGGGGAACTTCGACTACGCGCACCTCAAGGCCGTCCACCGCGCACTGTTCCAAGACGTATACGAATGGGCAGGTCAGGAACGTGTCGGCCCGGACCGACAGATGTCGAAGAGCGGCCCCGACATCGTCCACTACGCACCCGGGGACCCGGCAGCGCCCACAGTGCAGTACGGCTATTACCCAGGGGTCGGAGATCAGATCCGCGAAGCGGCCGAAAGACAGTTCCGCAAGCTCGCGGCCGATGACCTGCTGCGCGGCCGGGATCGAGAGCAATTCGTCGCCGGCCTCGCTGATCACTGGGGCGAGATCAACACGATCCACAGTTTCCGTGAGGGCAACACTCGCACGCAGTCGGTGTTCTTCTCCCAGCTGGCCCGCGAAGCCGGGTACGAACTCGACGTCGGGCAGTTCGCCGAGAATGCGCCACTGAGAACAGAATTCGTACAGGCACGCTTCTACAATCAAGCCACCGCCAGGACGGATCGTCTGGTCAGGGTCCTCGACAAGGCACTCACAAAAACGCATACTCGAACGAAATCTGGCGCAAATGCACCGCTCACTGCAGTGGAGCGTCTTACTCGAAGGCGACTTGAACATCTTCGTTTCGAAGGCGAGATTGAGATTTGATGCAGACGTAAACTCAGGGCCTGTACTTCGATTCCCAATGTGGATTCCGACTATCAGACTCGGAGAACTCATCTAGTCGACGTCCTCCGCGGAGGTCATCTCTGCAGCGCAGCTCGGCGGCACACATACCAGATTTATGCTTGAGCCGCGGTTTGGTGAGCTGTCGTCGACAACCTCGTAGGCGGCAGCGGGTCGAAACAGAATCCGGTGGTGCACGGGCGTCTCACACAGCCCAAACCCATTCGATCATCAGTCTCGATCGGCCTCTCGGTCTGCCGGGGTAGACACGCATCTCGTGCGAATACGTAACCGCGAACACCTTCCGACTTGGGGAACTTTCGGTCTCATCCGACACAGCCTCGGCGCGAACCAGACCGATGACGCAGAGTGCGTGAGATGATGACTCTTTCGAATGATCCAGGAGGGAAACCGTCTGTGCATATTGAGCGACTCCAAGTTGAGGCCGAGGGTTTCCTAGCGGGATTGGACCTCAGGTTCAGTCCCGGGCTGAATGTCATCATCGGTGCGCGGGGGACGGGGAAAACCTCGATTGTTGAACTTATCCGGTTCTGCACCGGAGCAGGTGCGTTCACTGAAAAAGCGAAAACTCAAGGCAACCAACAAGCTATAGCCATCCTGGACGGGGGGGCCGTAACGCTCACGATCCGTGACAACGACTCTATCTACACGATCTCCAGATCGGCCTCTGGTCATACGTCGACATCTCCCGGCGCCGGAAATATTTCCTGTACGGTCCTCGCCCAGAACGAGATTGAAGCGGTGGGTGCACAAACAGCAGGACGACTGCATCTTTTGGACAGATTTCGAACAGACAGAGAAGTGCGCGAACGAAATATCGACTCTTTTCGATCGCAATTGAGAAGCTTGACCACAGAAATTTCCACTCTAATTTCGGATGGTCGAGCGATATCTGAAGAAATTGAGTCGCTGCAACCCATAGAGTCTGAATTAGCTGCGGCACGACAACATCAGCAACAGCTTCTTGAAGATTCTCAGGCCACACAGGAACAACAAACTGAATTAAAAGACCTTCAAGAAATAGGGCAACGGATAGCTATGCGCGAATCCGTACTCGAGCAAGACAAATCACATGTCAAAGAATTTCAGTCCCAACTGGACCGCTTGAGATCCGCAACGACTCAAATTCTCATGCCTTGGCCATCCCATGCGGGAAGTGACTTGATTGCCGATGACCGCCCCCGTCTTGAACATATTTCTTACATGCTTCAACAAGCTGCGGGAGAATTACTGGCAATCGAACAGGGAATTACAAATGCGGCAGAGTCAACAACTAGCTTACGCGCCGTGATAGATGTTCAGAGCAGACAGGTTCGGCAACAACTGGATACCGTGCAAACTGGCATAGGACAAGCATCGCAGCGGGTAGCTGAACTGGAAGAAAAACACGGACGTCTTGAGGCACTCAAAAATCTCTTAACCATAAGAGCGGAAAGATTCCACTCAATAGCATCCGATCGAAACGAAATCTACACAAAGCTGGATTTGCTCCGGGACGAAATATTCCGAGAGCGAGATGCAGTAGCCACTAAACTAAATAGCAGCCTTGCGCCGACCGTACGGATTCGGATGAGTCGATCGGAAAATTCCGAACAATATCGCGCAGCTATAGTGTCCGGTCTCCGCGGTAGCGGGATCCACTACAACTCATTAGCGCCCCAAATAGCCCGCGAGGTCTCCCCACACGAACTTGTCACATGGATCGAAAACGGAACCTACGAAAACTTGAGCGCTGCTCTCGGAATCGCGCCAGAACGAGCGAGTTCCGTAATTAGAGCACTTCAGCATCACGCCACAGCGGATATTATTTCAGCAGTTATTGAAGACGGTGCAACTCTAGAACTTCTCGACGGACCTGAATATAAGCCCAGCGACCGACTATCAATTGGTCAGCGCTGCACTGTGGTGCTCCCGATATTACTTGGTCACCACGGCGATCCACTGATTCTCGATCAACCCGAAGACCATCTGGATAATGCATTCATAGCTTCAACCTTGGTTTCTGCTTTGCGCAAGCGGCTACCAAAAGACCAGTTCATATTCACGTCGCATAACGCCAACATACCTGTGCTCGGAGAAGCTGATCGGGTGATTGCCATGAATTCCGATGGTGAGCACGGCTTTGTTTCTCACCAAGGTTCGCTCGATGAAATTTCCACAGTTCAGGCCGTAACGAAGATCATGGAAGGCGGAGTGAGAGCATTCGAGACACGTTCCGAGTTCTATCAGAGAGAACGGGACGCCAAGTAGTGGATATCGATGAGGCAATGAGATTATTGGCCTCCGCAAGTTCAAGTGAACGACTTCGAGGAGCGCGAGGATTATTTAACCTTCCCGAAGCGTCAAGACTGTCTGAAATACGCCATATACGAAATAATGAACCAGACTCCTGGGTGCGATCCGCTTTGGACCGTGCCGTTTCCAACTGGAGGACGGCCGGCGGAAAATATGAAATAGGAGACGGTTGGATATCGACAGCGGACGAGGTCGAACTAGAGGACATACGAGCTAAGGCTATTCAGTCGGTCACAGAGACTATCCTGCACGAGGTAAAAACTATTGTAGGTGATATTTTCACATCGGCTCGCCGGGAACTGGGAGATGAATTTCCATCATCAGCGACCGAAAATTACATAAACCGTTTGCGAAGCTTCCTAGACACCATCAAACGCCTGCACGACGCCTCCACTTCACCCCAATACACTGAATTCGATCTCGCAAACCTCATCACCGAGGAAATCCACCATGGCAACTTTACCGAACACCAAGTAATAGTAACTAGATCAGACTCTGTCACCGCCTTGGGTGATCCAGAGCTTCTTCGTATCGCTCTCATAAATGCAATCCGAAATGCGGTAGAAGCAAGCGAGAAGGACGGAAATCAAGTAGTAATCAATTGTGGCGTATCGCATGACACTGCCTGGATCGCTGTACTGGACAATGGAATCGGCCTCCCTGAGGGAAATGACCGATTATGGGATCCAGGAGTTACCAAGAAGTCTAAAGAGATACACTTCGGATGGGGCCTTCCAATCGCGCAACGCGCGGTTCATTCATTCGGCGGATCAATAAAATTGACTCCGCGTGAACATGGAGGAACATCGTGCGAAATTCGATGGTCGACAAATGTAGATGGGATATGAATAGATGAAAATACTACTGATCGAAGATGAAGATAGAAGCATTAGACAAACTACTTCCGCCATCAAATTCGCATGTTCACATGCACAAATAACCTTAGCCCAGTTTCGCGAGCAGGCTATATCAAAAATACAGAATGATGTTTTCGATCTCATTATATGTGATCTTAGAATCCCTCCCACTGAAAATAGCGCCGACATCAGCGAATCTCATGGCTTCGCGGTCCATGGGGTTGCTCGCGAAATTTGCCCCGGAACTCCGCTTGTGTTTCTTACAGCCTTTGCCACAACGAAAAACACGAAAGATAAATTAGCGAGCGGTGGTACTGATTCAATTTTTGGAATAGAAGAGTACCCCCTTGTTCAGTTAGTTGAAAAAGATGACGTGGAGGAGCTTGAGGAGTTAATACTGACACTGAGTCGCGCACTTTCTGAACTTGACGATTATTGCAATCTCGACGCCGGGGGAGTGGAAGACATCATATTTCAACGTGCGGTACGCACTTACGCGAAAAAAATAAAACATAATCGTGCGATAGTACAAAAAGCGACAGGGCTTTCTGGCGCAACAATCGGTCGAGTGAAATTTGTTTCAGAAGATCTGAGTGAAGCTAATATCTTCATTAAAGTATTGGATCGGGCAGAAGCATCAGAGGAGTATTCCCGATTCAATGAATTCGTCCCGAATCATTTGCAGCCAGGATTCTTTGCCCCCTCCATACCCCCCATGATGTCAGGATTGAGGAAAAAGGCGGCCCTGATTTCAACATTGGCCTCGGCTGATAGCAAATCATTTTTTTACAAATTGAATGAAGACCCCAATTCCGCAGTAGAAATCTTACGAACCCTAAGAGAGGCTATGACTAAATGGATAGGCGGCGATACCAAATCTCTAATTAGCCTAAGAGAATTAAGGCAGGACCTAGTATCCGACGAGCGCCTAAATGAACTCGACTTCGCCCTCGACCGTCGGGCGCAGGAACGCGAAGAACGAATGGTTGTCATTCGAAAAACAATTGTGCATGGCGACCTTCACGGAGAGAACATACTAATTGACAAGTTCCAACGACCAATTTTGATCGATTTCGGCGATGTTGGAAACGGTTTAGCGCCAGTTGATCCTGTAACGCTCGAACTCAGCATTATATTCCACGATCAAGGATCTGCGCGTGAAAGCGATTGGGCTGACCGCGCGAATTGGTCTAATTGGGCTAACCTTGATGCTTACTGCGAGTCCAATCCATATGCGGATTTCATTCGCGAATGCCGGGGTTGGGCCCTGGACGTCGATTCGGTCGAAGCGACGCTAGCCTTCACGTACGCACATGCGATGCGGCAGTTAAAGTATTCCGACGTGCCGGATGAGTTAGCACTTGCCGTGGCAGATTCTGCACTAACGCAACTTGAGTCCCTACAAGATTCTGGTGACCGTCCAAATATCTAATGCTGAAACATCTCCCGCGGATCATCTAGCTTCGCCGCTACCAATCCGACAGGCGCTTCGAGTGTGATCTTCGTACCCGCCGACTAAAATCAGAGATACACGTCGAATCCGACGTGAGACATGACGACCACAGCTAATTCCGATGCAAAATTTTCATATACCGCGTAAACACTGATGTCAGGATTCTAGGCCTCGCTGTCGGCGTTTTTCTTGCGTGTTCTGTTCGCGTTGGCGGGCGAGCATCATGGCGCGGTTGTTGCGTTCCTTCGCCTCCGGCTGCTGACCCGTGTCCTTCTCGGTGGCCTGCTGTTCACGTTGTGTCGTTTCGACGATGGTCTGTTCGGGTGTGAGGGCGCGCCGCCGGGTTTGCTCGCCGGTGATTGCGGTGTCCTGGTCAGCGAGCTGTTGTTGCTGGGTGTCGATCCGTTCGAGGGTCTTGTCGGCGGTGTTGAGCGCTTGGCGGTCGCGTTCTTCTGCTTCGCGGAGGGCTTCGGGCAGTCGCTTGTCCGCTTCGGCCGCGTCGTTGGCGATCTTGTCCCATTGGTTGGCGGGTGCGATCGCCTCGGCGGCGGTACGGGCTGCTGTGAGCTCCTCGATTGCTGCTGCTCGTTCGGCGGCGAGGGCGCCTATCTTCGCTTCGATTTCGGCGCGTTTGGTGCGGGCGAGGCGTCCGGTGCCGGCCAGCTCTGTGCGGGCGCCGTCGATGGCTGTGTCGACGCGGTGCACTTTTTCGGTGCGCGCCTCGATCGCTGCTTGGGCTTGGGTGAGCGCGTGGGCGGGGGCGGTGATGCGGGTGTGTTCACGGCGCACCGCTTCGGTGCGGCTGCGGGAGACTGCTGCTGCGCGGGTCGCTGCGGTGAGGGTGCGGAGTTGTTCGAGGTGACGTTGCTTGGCGGCAATGTGGCGACGGGCGTCGACGAGCTTGGCTCCACTGAGTGCACGCAGGCCGGTGAGCCTGGGGGCTGCCGGTGTGCGGGGATCTCGCGTGATTGCGGGCCGAGGTTCGGTCTGTTGTTGCGGTGTTTCGGGTCGGGTCTTTTCGCGCCGGGTGATCGGCGACGGTTCGATGGTCCGGGCGGGGGTAGTGGTTCGTGCCGGTTCCTGCGGCTGCGCTGTTTCCGGGCGGGAGGTAGGGGAGTCGAGCGTGTCGAGGTAGTCGCGTAGTTCGGTGGCGTAGGCGGCGAGGGCTCGGTCGGTGGGGGCGATTGGTTCGTGTGTGGTGGGCAGCGCTGGATCTGCGGGTGTGGTGTCGTCGAGGGTCCGGAGGCGTTCGAGCAGTGCGGTTCCGTAGCCGGCGAGCCGTTCGGGGCCTTGCTCGGTGATGGTGGCGACGACGGAGTAGGGGTCGCGGCCGCCGTGAATTTCTGCGTCGGCGACTGCTGCGAGGAGCGGGGTCCATTGTCCGTCGTCGCGGATTGCGTCGACGACGTGGTCGGGGAGTGCCGCTTCGAGGAGTGTCGCGGCGTCGCCTTCTGCGATGCGTGCGAGGGCGGCGTTGTAGGCGGATTGCTGTGGGTGGGTGTATTCGAGGTCGACGGGTCGCAGTCCGTCGAAATCTGCGGCGGTCACGGTGGGGGAGCTGCCGATCTGCTCGCGCATGCGGGTAGCGAATTCGCGCAGGGTGTGATCGCTTCCGCTGTGGGCCGGGGGGAGGATCGCTTGCTGGTCGTCGGCGAGTGCGGGTGTCTCGATTGCTTTCAATCGTCTGAGCAAGGCGCCGGGGATGTTGCCGACGGTGGCGAGTTCGCGGTCTGTCGCTGCTGCGAGGATCGGGGCGATGTCGGCGCCGTGGGTGGCGAGTTCACGGACGCGGGCGACGAGGGAATCGAAGCCGTCTTGCTTCTTGGCGGTCGCGAGGATGGTCGCTGGCAGTGACCGGTCGAGCAGGTGCAGGGCGTAGTCGGTGCCGAGTTTGGCCGCGGCCACGTCGTAGTAGGTCTGAAAGCGGGCGGGGTCGCTGGCTCGGTCGAGTGCCTCGCGTAGTTGTTCGGTTGCGGAGATCTCCTCGCCGCGGCGATCGAGGATCTCGGCGAGCACACCGCTGCGGGTGGAGACGGGGTCCGGTTGGTGGTCGAGGTCGCCGTCGGGCAGCTCGTCGGTGATGAGGTAGGCGTAGTTTCCGTGGCGGCCGCGGGTGAGTGCGACGTATCCGGCTTCGCGGGTGACGGAGGCTCCGAGTAGCGAGCGGGCGACGTCGACTGTCATGCCCTGGGCGCGGTGGATGGTGTGCGCGTAGCCGAGTTCGGTGTGTTGGGTCAGGTACCAGTTCGGGAGGCTGACGGTGCCGCCGTGGCGTTTGTGTACGGCGATGATGCCGTGCTCGGTGACTGCGTGCACAGTCCACAGGTCGCCGTTTTCGACGCGTTGGCCGGCGCGGGTTCCGCCGACAGCGGTGATGTTGTTCTGGTTGCGGCGGGTGACGATGATGTCCCCGACGTAGGCGTGGTCGCCTGCGGTCAGAGCTGTACGTGTGCCGTCGGTGAGGGTGCCGTTTACGAGGTGGATCGCTTGGGCTGCCTGATTGAGGGACTGCACGTCGGCTGTGGTCGGGGCGAGCATGACCGATGTCGATCCGGCGGCAGTATCGGCAAGGTGATCGCGCAGGATTTTGTCGAGTAGTTCGTCGCGGCTTCCTCCGATGAGGCGGTCACGTTCCTCGTACCACTCGATGACGGAGTGTTCGCCCTTGCGTAGTGCGAGGGAGATGTCGCGTTCGTCGTCGTCGCTGAATCGGACGACTTCTTCGAGTTCGGGTGCTCGGGTGTTGCGTGCGAGTAGTCCGAGTGCGCCGCCGGCGTTGACGGCGGACAGCTGGGCGGGGTCACCGATCAGGCGGACGACTGCGCCGTGTTCGGCGGCGATCTGTACGAGGGCGTCGAGCTGGTGTGTCGATGCCATTCCGGACTCGTCGACGAGCAGCATCGCGCCGCGGTTGATCGCGGCGTCGATGCCCAAGCGGTGGCGCGTGAGGATGTCGTCGATGGTGCGTCCGCGCACGCCGATGTCTTCGCCGAGCACGGTCGCTGCGGCTGCGGAGGGTCCGAGTGCGATGACGTCGCGGCCTTGCGCCTGCCATGCATCGGTGACGGCTTTCATGGATGTGGTTTTGCCGGTGCCGGCCGGTCCGATGCCGACGGCGAGGAGTGCCTCGGTGGTTGCGAGGTGTCGGGCGAGCGTTATCTGTCCCTTGTTGAAGGGTCGGCCTTCGAGGTTCTCGCGGTAGGCGAGAGCGGTCTCGAATGCGCTGTCGGAGACGGTGAAAACAGTCGGGGTGTGGGCTGCGTTGAGGAGTCGTTGCTCCGCGTCGAGCATTGCGGTGCTGGTGTAGCGGGCCTTCTGGTGATCGGTGAGCGTGGACTCGCCGTTGGCGCGAGTCATCGCTTCTGGCATCTGGTCGAGGCTGATGTCAACGAGTAGCGAGTCGCGGTGCAAGGCGCGGTTGACGACGAGTTCGACTGCTGCGTTGGCTTGTTCTTCGGACGGGAACTTCACCCGCGAGAGCATGTCCTCGGCGACAGTCCGTACGTTGGCTTCGGTCCAGGTGCTTCGTTGCAACGAGACCCGTTCGACTGCGGAGCTGGCCACCTGGTCGGCGTCGAATTCGGCGGGGTCGATGAACGGTTCGTCCTGGGATAGGGCGGTCGAGAGAAGGTTGTCGATGCCGTCGGCGCCGAGCATGTTCACCGCTTGTTCGCGCCATTCCTCGCGCATCGCGGCCAACGATTTCGGGGTCTGCTTACCGGATCGCGTTTCCAGAGTGGCTCGCTGGACGAGAGAAATTTGGACAACCTTGGACGGGTTCTTGCCGTGTTCGGCGCGGTATTCGGCCATCAGTTCGTTGGCCCGCTCCATGATTTGGGGGCGACGAGAGAAGCCGTCGAGAAGCTCCTGCGGTACTCCCGCAATCTCGCGGACCGGCTGCTTGTTTTCGCCTCGTGAACGGTCCTCGAATGCGACGGGGAGCGCGCGGCTGATCTTGTCGGCAACGATGCGGTTGTAGCGTGCGGCTCCGGCGACGGCGATGCGGTGTAGGACCCTCGCGTCGAGTGACGACCAGTTCCCGTCGATGCCCCGGACCTTGTTGGAGACGGCGCAGTGGGTGTGCAGATTGGGGTCGCCGTTGCGGTTGTCGAAGTGGTCGAACTGGGCGATGACGAGTCCGTCGGTGTCGATCTGTTCGACGCCGGCAGTACCGCGTCGGGTCAGCGCTGCTTCGGATTCGATCCATGCGAGGGTCTCGTTCACAGCATCTTTATGGGCCTGCTCGATGGCGGTCCGTACCTCGTCATCGCCTAGTCCCCACAGGACGGAGACGCTTTTCACTGGCGTGAACACGAGGTCGTAACCGGCGACTGGTTGCCGGATCTTCGACTCTTGAGCGGCCATGAAGCGGACAAGTTCTCCCTTGGTGGCCGCTGACTGACCGTGCTGTTTCTGGTAATGCTTCGCCGCGAGCATAAACCGGAGGGCGTCGCGCTCGTCGCGGGTCGGGGCCTTACCGGTGTCGATGCGGTGGGCCTCCAGGGCTGAGTTGAGCTCGTTGACGAACTCGACATCGTTCTTGAACTTCGGGAAAGCTCGACCGAGTTTTTGCGCTTCAATGGCTGCCTTCGGCGACATTCCTGCGGCGATCGCTTGGTCGAAAAGGAGGTCCGCATTGGGGTGCAGACCCTCACCGAACAAGGCGCGCATTTGCTCTTCCGAGACCTGACC
The DNA here is from genome assembly GCF_023221595.1 of Rhodococcus qingshengii JCM 15477. Lineage (NCBI taxonomy): Bacteria > Bacillati > Actinomycetota > Actinomycetes > Mycobacteriales > Nocardiaceae > Rhodococcus > Rhodococcus qingshengii. Next base: position 22,407 of record NZ_CP096564.1, on the reverse strand, counting down.
GGTGAGTCCGAGGTCGTCGATCCCTTTGCCGACCCACAGGCCGGGCGGAGTGCCTTCGGCAACGTAGTAGTCGGCAAGATTCTGGCCGCGGGCGATCTCGCGGTCACCGCTGGCGACCTGTCGCGTGAGGTAGGTGTATCCGTCTCCGGCGTGCAGCCGGTGCAGGGTCATCATGTCGAAACCGCCGCAGCGGGACGGTGCCGGACACAGGTTCCGTAGCACTGAAACCGCGGCTGAATGCGCCGGTCGCAGGCATTCTCAGCGGTCTCCAAGTGCGCGACACCGGCAAAGCTGGTGAGCGACTTGGGCGTCATCATAAATCGAGTCTCCTCTAGGCCCACGGCAAGTGCAAATGGTGTGTGCGGTTTCAGATTTTGATCATTGGTGAGGAACGAACTGAAAAGCTGAGGAACGAAGTTCCTGATGCCGAGGGACGAGGTGCAGTGAATGGGCGTGAAGATCGCAAGCTGTGGCGAAATGCAGAAATGGAGTGGCGAAAGAGCGATTGATGGTGCCGAAGGCTTAGGATGCTGGTATGACGTCAACGGCGAACAGAGTCAGCGCGAGGGAACGTGCTCGTTCCGCCACTGCGGCACGGCTCGCGGAAGAGCAAGCTCGGATCAAGCAGAACGAAGATGATCTCGCCGCATTCTTCAAGGCGGACGAGAACAGCGAGAAGGCACAAGCCGATGCGGAGGCCCGGATCGCTCGCATTCGCGAGGAGACGAGCGAGAAGTTGCTCGCCTCGGATGCCACGCGAGCGTCGTCCTTGGCGGCACTCAAGAGTCGCGGGGAATCTGTCGCGTCGATCGTGACGATGACCGGACTTACGAGTACCGAGGTCAACAAGTTGCTGAAGCTGGCTCGTACGGCCGGCGGGACTCCGGCAAAGGATTCGTCTAAAGCTGATTCCGCGAAGAAGAATGAGAAGGCTTCGGCTGAGTCTGCTTCGAGTTCATCGGATTCGTCTCCTACTGCTGTCGCCTCCTAGTCGGCGGTCCTGCGATGGTGACTGCGATGCGGGTTGTCCCCGGTTGGGTGTCAGCGACCGATTGTGTGTTGCCTGAGATCGAGCGGAGCGGGAACAGAAATCTCGGGCATCCACATGAGGGAATTCGCTGTCCCCGGTTGGGGGCAACCCGCGCCGACGGATCGGCCGGTCCCGGAAGCGTTAGGTTTTCTCGATGACGAATCCGGAGGACCTAACGCTTCCGGGCGTGCAGGGTCTTGGTCGCCAGGAAGATCGGCGTGATGGGTTGTCACTGCCGGCCCCTGGCGATCGGGAGCGGGAGCGGTTCGAGCGGTTCATTGTTCGCGGCCCTGGTGAGCGTGATTGCCATTTCTGGACAGGTTCGATTTCTGACGACGGGTACGGCCGTTTCTGGATCAAGCGCGATGGCCGGCAGCGGGTCGTCCGTCCGCATCGGTACGCGCTGATGCTCGAACTCGTTCGGCCTCTCGAAGATTCGGAGATGGCGATTCACGAGGTGTGCGACAACCCGATCTGTGTTCGGGTCTCGGAAGCGTTAGGTCGCCCGCACGTGGTGCTCGGCACGCAATCGCAGAATCTTGCGGGGATGGGCGCGAAGGGACGCGGCGGTGGGCGCGGGCAGAGCTGGCATTGGTACGGGCCGGATCGTGCGGCGCGGGTTGCTCGGTCGCGAGCGCTGCGCGAAGCATTGCGCAACGGTTGGGATGCGGATGCGGTTCAAGCGGTGTTGCGTCACACAAGCACCGCGACACTTTTTTGACGAGCGAAGGGCACCAGATGAGCGAGAACTTCACTCCGCGTAAGCGGTCCGCTGTGGAAGCGGCCGCGTACCAGGCGACGAAGCACACGCAAAGGATCACCGATGCGGATCTCGTTGCGGTCGTGGCGGGTTTGACCGAAACTTCGGTTGTGCAGACTCCGCGTATCGACATCGCTTTTCCGGCTGCGGGAGATCCGGACGATCTCTTCCGCTGAACGACGCACGACGCGTCCGGGCCGCCGGTCCGCACAGTGTGGCGCAGTGGTTGTAAGGGCTCGATGCCCGAGCAACCACCACCACGTACGGGGGCGGCCCCGACTCTCTCGAGTTGAGTCGGGGCCGCGTTTTTGTCCGTTCGGCTATTCGGTGTCGAGGTCGATTCCCATCGAGCGCGCCACCTCGACGCCGATGGTGGCAAGTTCGGCGATCGCCTCCGGCTTGAGTCCGGCTGTGCGGGACGAGTCGAGCAGCTTGAGCAACGTCGTGAGGCTGGGGTCGACGCCGATGGCGCTCGCGGCCTCGAACGCAATTCCGGCGGCGACTCCGTCGCCGTCGACGTATGCGGCCAACCCGGCAAGGGTGAGGGCCTGGACTCGGCAATTTCCGCGTAGGTGCGCGGCGATGGTTCCGAAGGCGTCCGCTGCGGCTTGCGGGCTGATCGTGACGATTCCGATCATGGCATCGCGGTGGTGCGGGTCCGCTGCCGCGCACAATCCGGCGCGGGCGGCGAGGTCGAGACTGGGGACCTCGAAATTGCGCACGACTGCGGCGATTTCCGTGATCGTGTTTCGTGCGAAGTCCTCGCCCTGCTCGGCTGCGGCGGCGCGGGCTGCGTCCATGTCGGCGGCCGTGTCCTCGCGGTAACGGGCTTCGATCTCGGCGCGGCTGCTCGACGTCTGACGTCCGCCCATGATTCGGTTCATGCTGACCTCCGACAGGGTCGGGTCGGCGGTGCGTCCGCTCTCCTCTCCGTTGGTGTCGAACCACTCCGCTCCGACCTCGAGAGACTCGGCGACAAGGGTGCGGCCGCTGCGGATTCCCCTGCCGTCGAGCTCGCGCTGCGCTGCCTCGATCTGATCGAGTCCGGCGGCTGCCACCGGACCGGCTCCGACGACAACCCAGATAACGGACGTGACTGCAGCTTGCTCGAGTGCGGTGCTGTAGTCGGCTGCCGCATCGGCACCGACGACATCGGTGCGCGCGACAAACGCGAGGGTTGCCGGTGATCCGGTGAGCGCGATCATCACGACGGAATTGGCGGGGACGAATCCGAGCAATGCCGGGATTGCGGCCAAGACGTCGGTGGCGGTCCTCAAACGGATGTTCTGCATATCGTTCCCCTTGCTGTGACAGTGACCGGGCCTGGTGCCCCGCCAATTTTTTTCGCCTTCTGGCAAAGGAGAATCGCGTCGGCATGAGGGGGCCGGAGTGCCACCCCTGGGCCGAGAAAATTTTGACGGGAGCGTGCGAGTGGCGAAAATTTCTCGGAGCCACCGGCCGGCGCTTGCGCCGCCAGGGGTTGCGCGCAGGTCACCGCCGACGAGAATCGGAAAGCCAGAAGTGAATCTCAATAGCTTTTGTCAAGCACGGCCGAAGGCCGTTCCCATCTCCGGCGCGGCACGCGGCGCGGGGCAAATGCCCCGAACGCGTCCGCTACTAGTAACGAAAAGGTGCCTGACCGTGTCGCCCCGCTTGACTGAGACAATCTCTCAGAACGAATAATCGATTTCCAGCATCGGATGAAGATGAAAGAGAGTGCTCCGTGACCTATTGGGCGGTTGCTCGGCCAGGCTCGGGTTCCGGCGAGGTTCTCCTACGCGATGGTTACGTCGTTGGTGATGATGCTGCGATCGCGCAGATCGCCGAGGAAGGCGTGCAGTTGGCTGTGTCCGAGGACGGATCGCGGCCGATGATCTGGGTGTCCTTGGGAAGCGCACATGCCCGTGTGCCAGGATTCGGCGATCAGAGTCTTGACCGCGCTGAACTCGAAGCCGATATCCGCAGGTGTGTCACCGAGGAAGAGAACGCACAGCGCCGCGCTGCTGTCGAGGCGATGATCGAGGGTTCTTCGCACGCGCGAAGCGCCGTGCATTCAACGACGGCGGGTTCGGTTCGTGATCAGTGGAGCCGGATCTCCGATTGGCTGCGAGTCCACTTTCCCGGCACGACGATCACTGGAGCCGACCGCGACAGTGTCGATGCCGCGATGGCGAAGACGGGACAAAGTTGGCCGGCCGAGTTGATCGAGCTTTACACCTTGGTCGACGGAGTTTCCGACGACCGGTTGCTGGGGTTGCTCCACCGTTTCGCGTTTCTCACGTTGGACGATGCCATCTGGCATTGGGAGTCATCGACTCGGATTTGGGACGAGAGTGCTCGCTTGTACGGCGGTGGGCCTGTTGACGCGCCTGCCGAGGCTGGATTTCAAGCCGACACCTTCATTCCGGCTTTCGTCCCCTTCGCGGGACTCGACAGCAACTTTTTGTGCGTTGACACCCGACCTGGACCCATGCACGGCTGCGTGACCGAATTCGATAAGACGGGAGCGGACGAGCCTGGACCACAGTGGGTCTCGATCAGCGCCATGCTGACCGATCTCGCCGACAGCCTGACCACCTCGAAAGCGTTCCACGACGGCTGGTACTGGACGACAGACAACGGAGCGCTCGAATGGGAACCTGACCGCACCTGGCGACTCAGGCAGTGTGTGTTGCAAGCCAACTCTCACACCCCGTGACCGAGTCGCTCCAACTGGACACGCATCGCGTGGACCGGATAGCCAGAACTGAAATCAGCTCATCCCAGTGACGCCCGCAGTGCGGTCTGATCTACGGCCCAAACTGCGGTTGAGAGGGCCGCGCCCATGTTGCTGAGGCTAAACTCCGTGGCCATGAGCGATCATTGCCTGTTCTGCGGCATCGTTGCCGGCACAGTCCCGAGCGTGAAAGTGGCCGAGGACGAGACGACGTATGCCTTCATGGACATCAATCCGGGCTCGGACGGTCACATACTGGTTATTCCCAAGCAGCACAGTAAAGATCTGTTCGAGATCCCGGCCGAGGACCTGACCGATGTCACTCTGGCCGCGCAGCGAATCGCGAAGGCAGCGGTCGCGGAATTCGGTGCAGACGGGGTGAACCTGCTCAACTGCTGCGGCGCCGACGCCTGGCAGACAGTGTTCCATTTCCACCTGCACGTGATTCCGCGTTACGTCGACAAAGCCAAGGATCGACTGGTGCTGCCCTGGCAACCGGGAACCCCCGGCGACATGGAGGCGATCGCCACTCTGGGCAGTCGACTCTTCACCGCCCCGGACGGGCAGCTTTCCACCGTCTTGGATTGACTCGGGCTGTGCACCGTCTCCGCATGGATCTGTTACTCAGGCGGCCGATGCAACAGTCGGCTCCGGCCGATAGACCGCGTTGTCGCGGAGCATCGCCCACAACACATTCAACCGCCGCCGGGCCAACGCCAGAACGGCTTGGGTGTGCCGTTTCCCTTCCGCACGTTTACGCGCGTAGTAGGTCTGCGACGGCACGCAACTTCGAACGCTCAACTGCGCGGAGAGATAGAACGCCCGCAACAGTCGACGATCGTATCGGCGTGGGCGCCGCAGATTTCCGCTCACCCGACCCGAATCACGTGGTACCGGGGCAAGTCCAGCGATCCCGGCCAATCGGTCCGCGGTCCCGAATGCGGTGAAATCGCCGCCGGTGGCGGCGAGCACTTCCGCCCCGAGTACCGGCCCGAAACCGGGCATCGACTCGATCACCTCCGCATGATGATGACTGCGGAACCGTTCCTCGATATCACGATCGAGCTCGGCCATCTCCGCATCGATGTTCATGACCTGCACCGCTAATTTCGCGACCGTGGTCGCTGCTACGTCCTGGCCGGCAACTCTCACATGTTGTGACTGCGCCGCGGCGATCGCCTTCGCTGCGATCTGGGTGGCGTTGTAGGCCTTACGTTTCCGCAGCCATGCCTGCAACCGTGCCTGGCCGAGCCTGCGGATCCCGTCCGGCGTCTGATAGCCCGAGAGCAAGATCAACGTCGCTTTGACGTTGCTGATGTCCAACGCCCGCTCGAGGGCCGGAAAGTAGGTGCCCAGTAGTGCACGGAGTCGGTTGATGGTGCGGGTACGGTCTCGCATCAGATCGGTACGCCTCGAGGTCAGAATGCCCAGTTCGATACTGATCTCGTCGCCGGCCCGCATCGGGTGCAGGTCGCGGCGCATCCGCGCCTGATCGGCGATAATCGCGGCGTCCTTCGCGTCGGTCTTGCTGTCCCCGCGATAGCCACCAGCGGCGTGATGGACCACCCGGCCTGGGATGTAGTGCAACCGTTGCTCTCGTTCGGCCATCAGCGCGATCAGCAATGCAGCACCACCGTTGTTGAGATCCACCGCCCACGTCACCACACCTCCACCCGAGAGGCAGAGGGCGTCGTCGATCAAATCGCTGAGTTCGGTTTCGTCGTTGGCGACGCGATGCGAAAGCAATCGCGTTCCCTCGCTGTCGATCACCACACAGTGGTGGTGCGCTTTGCCTGCATCGATTCCTGCCCATAGTTGCCTCACGAGCGCTCCCTTTCACTCTCGTTCCGTCATGGATCGGGCTTGCACCTGGGTGGACGACCTCTCTGTCGTGTCCTTAAACAGCGATCGAGTCGCATCTCTCAATAAGCAGTCGAGTCGTCGAGAACACCGCGGCGGCCACTCACTTCCGGCCATACGAACAGCGAAAACAAATAAGCCATACCGCAGCGTCCCCAGGCAGCTCCGAACCTACGAGCAACAACCGGAAACCGCCCCTCAAAGACGTTAAGGAAAACAAATCAACGCTTTTCACAGAACGGAGCGCAGCGGAGTTCATTTCGGAGGACACCGAAGGTGGCCGGCCGCCGGTCAGGTGGATCCAGATCGTGAGTTGGCAGCCCTGAGTCGCCCGCCACGTCGGTGGCAGCCTCTACCGGTCGTCGTCTCTGTTAACTGCGCTGAAGCCGGGTATCCCATCCCAAAGACAGGGGTACGCGATGAGATCACACCACGGCTTACGGCGAACATCGATCGTCGCCGGCATCGGGGTCGCGCTGCTCTTCGGCGCACAACCTGCCGCTGCCGCACCGACCGACACCGCCTTCCCCGTTCCTGTCGTGGGGGCATCGGTCACTGTGACCGGCCTCCCTTCTGTGGGCGCCATGTACGTCACCGCCAGTACCGATCCGGCGATACCGGGCGTCACCCGATTCATCGCAGACCGCTACTGCTGCGTCTTCATTCACTGGCGAAACATCTCCACCGGAGCGGCGGGCATCGCGTACCTCGGATATCCGAGCGTCGAGGCCCAGACAGGGTCGGGCATCGTGGTCGCCGCCGTCACAGTGCCGACCGGGCCGCCGAATTATCCGGCAGTGATGATTCAGCCCGGTGGTGGTGCCTGGACAGTCCCCTGACCGAACCGGTAGAGCGCGTTCACCGGCAACTCCTGGACAACCTTAGTGGCGTTGCCAGACTTAGTGCTTCACAAGGACGCTGCCCTTGGTCCGGAGGTCTCTAAGGCGATTTCGAAGGGGCATGAAACCGGAGTCGTCCGGCGGAGTAGCGGCGTGTCGTCCCCGGAAGGGCCGCAATTTTCCCCTCGACGATATGTCGGCCACCCCAGATCCCAGCCGCTTCCTGCCTGTCGAGCGCACCCGTCAAACACTGATGAAGGTGAGAGCATATGCGGCACAACGCTATTGCAGTCGACAGTTCGCTGCGGACCGACGAGAACCACAAATCCGGGTCGGAGGATCGACATGGGACCTCTGCACTGTCCATGCCGTCATCCTGACATGAACGCGGCCGTCATCCTGACATGAACACGAAGGTTCGCATCGTTGCGGAAGGACTCCTCACCAATGTCCACAGTGCGAACCTGCACAAGGCCGGACCTCGTAGTTTCACGTAACTGAGAAGCGCTCGAAGAAACCGGCACACCGCGGTCACCGCAAAGAGAGGACACTCGGAAGTGGTCCGGTTCTGTGCTGAATCGAGCCGCTTGAACCCGTCGAGTGCTCTCCCATTCGTACTCGGCGGGCACAACGCAAGACCTTCTTCAGTGTTCGGCGATCTCAAGTGCGGACTACTCCTTCAACACTGGCCAATGCCCAGTGCCATCTCCGTCGAATCAGTCCGCGTACTGGCCCTCTGTTCCTGTTTCGACTGACGTATCCAGACTGGTGATCCGGGGAACCTGGCGTGTTCCCACGCTGTCGGCTACCCCTGATGAGGTCGTTCATGCCGGGGACGGTGAAGGCGATCCCGGCCGGCCGTTGCGCAGATCAGACCCTTGTAAATGACGGAGTTGCAAACATCGCTGACTTCGCTCTACGAACTGCGGGCAGTCGAACTCGAACTCCTGTTTCCGCCAACCGCCACAAACGGTGCACGTTTCGCAGCGATACCGGCGGATCCGTAGAACTACTCGATCGGCGAATCCGTTTCGACGATCACACCGTTTCGATGCCCGATACCTCCGCACAACCCGAGCAGAGAGTTTTGTGACCCCGTTGACCAGCGTGGGTTGATCGTATGTAATGGTGAACATGTTCAGTGAACAGGTTCAGGGTCGTGCGGCTGCCCGTGATGCGACGCGGCAAAGGGTCATGACTTCGGCGGAGAGACTCTTTCGTGAACACGGTTTCGCTGCGACGACGGTTCGGGAGATCGCAGCCGATGCTGGGGTGAGTACGGGGTCGGTCATGGCGGTCGGCGACAAGGACGGTTTGCTGGTGTCGGTCTTCGACGACTGGATAGCGGCTGTGCACCAGGCCCGAGGCGAGCCGGAGGCGTTCGGCGGGTCACCGGAGGAGGCTGCAGACGCCATCATGGGCGTGTTTGCACCGTTCCTCGCGTATTTCGCGCGTGATCCCCAACTTTCGCGGGAGTACACCTCCATCATCGTGCGCGGCACTCACACGTCGGAGATCTTCGGAGATCTTGCGGTCGCGCTGGTCGCCGAACTCGGCGCGGTGCTCTCCGGGATCGGTATGACACCTACGGAGTCTGCTCGCGGTGCGCGTGTCATGTACTTCGCTTACCTCGGAATCATCATGACTGCAGGCAATTTCGCCGCGATCAGTCGATCACCGCTCGAACAGATCCGCGAAACCATCAGCTTCGTCCTGAGCGCACACCACACCCGGGACCCGTAGCCCCCGGACGAATATCACCACGAAGTCCTGTCGACACCGCGTTCAGGAGATGTCGACATTCATTCCATTCACCACACGTAACGAGGAGCCCAAGATGAAAATCGTAGTCGTAGGCGCCGGATATGCAGGAACGATCGCGGCCAATCATCTGGCGAAGAAACTGCCGGACGCCGAACTCACGGTGGTCAATCCGCGTGCCGATTTCGTCGAACGGGTCAGGCTCCACCAACAGATAGCCGGAACAGGATCTGCAGCAACACCTCTCACCTCGATGCTGGCAGAGACGATTCATACGGTTCTCGGCTCCGTGAACAAGATCGGCGACGGCTCGCTCACCCTCGAAGACGGCGCGAGCCTGGACTTCGACTACCTGCTCCTCGCGGTCGGAAGCACGGTCCGCGCACCCGCGGGGACGGTGCCGGTCGGGACGTGGGAAGGTGCGCAGCAGTCGCGGGCCGCACTGGCCGAACTACCCGGTGGGAGTGTGGTCACCGTCGTCGGCGGCGGTCTGACCGGGATCGAGGTTGTCTCCGAGGTCGCCGAAGCGCGTCCGGATCTGCGGGTGCGGATCGTGGGAGAGAAGATCGGGGCAAGTCTCTCCCCTGGCGCGCAGGATCGGGTGCGGGCAGAGCTCACGCGGATGGGGGTCGACATCGTCGAGGACCGTGTCGTCGACATAGACACATCCGGCGGAGGAGGCAGCGGCACAATCGCTCTGCGCTCTGGCGACCGTGTCGACTCGGATCTGACGTTGTGGGCGATCGTGGCCGACGTTCCCGATCTCGCAGCTCGCAGCGGACTGGACGTCACCGCAGAGGGGCGGGCAGTGGTGGACGAGTACCTCCGTAGCGTCACCGACCCTCGGGTCTTTGTGGTCGGGGACTGCGCCGCTGTCCCGGGTGCGCGTTTCGCGTGCGCGACGGCGACCCCGCAAGGTGCCCACGCGGCAAAGGTCATCGTTCGAACGATCAAGGGGCGCAGGCTGAAACGATTCTCCATGGGGTACGTGGGGCAATCTCTGAGTCTCGGAAGGAATGGCGGTCTGCTTCAGATGTGTCGGCGGGACGACACACCGCGGCGGATGTACCTCACCGGCCGAATCGCCGCGACAAGCAAAGAGAGCATCGTGCGCTACGCCAAGTACGGGTCCCGGACAGCTCACTACGCTTGGATGCCCGGGGGGCAATCGCCGAAGCTGACCGCATAGCGTCGGGTGTGCCGGGCGACCTACATTCAACTACCGATATCGGGCTGACTGTCGCCGTCTCCCGCCTGGAACTCGGAGAACTGTCTCTGTCGCCGTCGGGGTACTGATCGTGGCGTTGATCGGTGGACTTCTAGTGGGGTCAGTGATGTCACACCACTTGTTAGCGAGCGTGGTGGCCCGCCGACTTTCGGTGCCGAACGTCGTGCCGACGGGCCGTGCGCGCTCAGCCTGGCAGGCATAAGCGAGCAGTCCTTCAGTGGCCCGCCCCATCGCTCGTCAGTAGCAATCAGGCGGGCCGTGTGCGCCCACATCCGACTAAAGAACAGGCGCACAGTCCAGGTGGCCCACCCATCCGGCCGAGGAGACTCACAAGATGGGCCATGCACGCCACCGGGGCGGCGCGCACCGACGATACTACGACGCAGGACCATGTCGGGAGGTGCGTCGGACACCAGTCCTCGTCGTACGCTGCGGCAGCAACCGTGCGGTCAATGCAGCGATCGAATGACCGAAAGGTCAAAATGGATTGTTTTGGCCCAGGCAGAGGTCCCTGGAAGGCCGGTGGTGATGTGCGCAGTGGTAGTAGCGGCGCCTTCATCCTGCCTGCAGACTCCGGATCACCTCTCGCGGAGATTAACGTCACCTGAAACGGCGTGCCTGGTCGGTACTTTTAGGTGTTGTCTTGTACCGTTCGGATCGTAAATTCCCGACAGAGGGTGTAAATCCCGGAGGTTGCAGTGACGGGCGCGATCAACGCTTCGGATGGTTCCAGTTCCGATACCGAAACTGTGAATTCAGGTGCGGTCGTAGCCGAATCTGCCGCGTCAGCTGAGGTACCGCGACGCAGTCTCCGTGTCGGTGTTCTCGGATTCTCTGTACTCGGTGTCCTGGCCGTCGCGTCCGTGCTGATGGTTCTGTTCGCGGTGCCAATGGATGCACATTACTGGGGGATCTTCGACAACTTCCTCGATCTCGACGTCTACCGCCACGGCGGCAGCGTTGTGGTTCAGGGCCTTCCGTTGTACGACGGGCCAGTCCTGGAAGGGATGATGTTCACGTACACCCCGTTTGCGGCTTTGCTGTTCACGGTGTGGGCGGTGCTCTCGCTGCAACAGGCGATCCTCGTGTGGACGGGTTTGAACATCGCTGCGTTGTTCGCAGTGATCGTGTTGTGCTGGAAGTACCTCGGTTATCGGCTCGACGTGAAGGCGTACGCCGTGAGTGCGTTGGCCACCACGATCTTTCTGTTCATGGAACCGATACGTACGACGCTCTGGCTCGGGCAGATCAACATCTTCCTGCTGCTCTTGATCGTGTGGGACCTCGGTCGGGACGAGAAGAGTCGGCTCCGAGGAATCGGAGCAGGCGTTGCCGCGGGTGTGAAGCTGACTCCGGCCTTCTTCTGGGCGTACCTCTTCATCACTCGTCAATGGCGTGCGTTGGTGACGGCCGTCGTGACGTTCGCGGCGACCGTCGCGATTGGTTTCGTCGTGATCTACAACGATGCGTACAAGTACTGGACCGGCACTCTTGTCGACAGCGAACGCGTCGGACCGACGGATGCTCCGAGCAACCAGTCCGTGTCCGGTCTGATTGCTCAGCTCACTCACACTCCGACGCCGTCGCGGGTCCTGGTCCTCGTCTTCAGTGCGCTGGCAGTATGCCTCGGACTCGGTGCCGCGTGGATTGCTCACCGGCACGGCCAGAAATTGCTCGGCCTCACCATGACGGGGTTGACTGCGACCACTGTCTCGCCGTTCTCATGGGGTCACCACTGGGTGTGGTTCGTCCCGCTGGTCGTGCTCGCCGCGCACTACGCGATGGTGTCGAAGAAGCGCTGGGCGTGGGTGGCGCCGTTCGTTTTCCTGCTCCCGGTCCTGAACTGGTCTCACACCTGGTGGGGCCCCTCGTTCGTTCCTGGCACGGATCGCTTTGTCGGAATGGGCCTGTTCATGTTCGTGCCGCCCGAGTATCTGCGGATCCCGGCCGTCGGCGTCTACCTCTGGGTCTTCACGCTTGCCGCGGTCTCGACCTTGGTGGTGTTCGGGTGGAAGAAGTGGAAAGTTCCCGCTGCGGACACGACCTTCTGATCTTTGATCGCAGGCATGGCGCAGGGTCGACGATCCGACGGAATGAGAGTGCGAGTTATCTGATTGCAACCCTTCTGCAATCAGATGCGCACCGGGTTCGCACCGATTTGCCGGGCTTGCATGCGAGGCTGTGGGCATGATCCCAGATTCGGTACCTCTCGGTCGGTTTCGTGCCCGAAAGGTCATGACCGGTCTCGGCGTCCTGCTCGGTGCCTGCCTCCTGTCGAGTGTGGGCGTCGTAACCGCTCACGCGGACCCGACGGAGCCGGTTGCCGCTGTCGTGGGTGTTCGGACTGTCTCCGAGACCCTTTCGGTCGTCGACGTGTTTTCGCCGTCGATGAACCGCGTCATTTCCAACGAAGTACTGCGCCCCGCCGGGGGCGGGTCGCTCCCTACCTTGTACCTCCTGAACGGAGCGCTCGGCAACGAGGACGGTGTCGGATGGATCAACAACTCCACCGTCCGCGACTTCTTCGCCGACAAGAATGTCACCGTCGTCCTCCCTGTCGGGGGCCGCTTCAGCTTCTACACCGATTGGCAACAGCCTGATCCCGTCCTCGGTGTGAACACCTGGCAAACGTATCTGACTCGGGAGCTCCCCGCTGCCATCGACGCCCAGTTCGGTGGAACGGGCGCCAATGCGGTCGCCGGACTCTCGATGAGCGGTGCATCCGCACTCGACCTCGCCATCCAAGCACCCGGCCTCTACCGAGCGACAGCCTCCTTGAGTGGCTGCCCCGCCCCCAGTAGTCCACTCGCTGCCGCGGGGATCTCCGCCATGATCGCCGGCGGGCTGAACAATCCGTTCAACATGTGGGGACTGCCCGGCAGCCCCGCCTGGCGCGAGCATGATCCTTCCCTGAACGCAGGCAAGCTCACCGGCACAGCCGTCTACGTCGCCGCATCCCGCGGTAATGTCGGCGCCGTCGACCGCATTCCCCCGGGAGCGATGCCGCCGTGGGGCGGGATGGCGGTCGAAGCAATGATTTTCCAGTGCACCACCCAATTCGTCGATGCTCTACGCGCCGCGAACATCCCCGCGACCGTGTCGCTGCGTGAGGAAGGCGCACACACCTGGTCACTGTTCGAAGACGAACTGCGCGAGGCGTGGTTCACCACGATTGCACCCGCACTGAACACTGCCTGATCGACGGTCGACGAACAGGCGATGCCTGCGTGTGCTGCGGACGGGTCGGATGCCGCGCTGACGAACGGCGCATCCTCCACCCACACCGGGCGGCAGGAGCCGGGTAAACCCGTTTACACCTTGCGCGCGTCCCACCTTCGAGCCCTCACCCACCTCGATACGAATTCCATTGACGCGAGCCGACACTGGGTCGATACCCCAACGGAGAGGCCCTTGGTCGCATGAAGGCACCGGACCGAAGGCGAATTGAGGCACGAGACGGGCTCGTCATTCTTCTCTGCTGGCCGATTCTCGTGGCCGGCATCGTCGGGGTAATCTCGTGCGCTGGTCAGTCCTTGTGGTGGGGAGCTTTCGTGTGGTCCTTGATCGGCGCAGGCTCGACATCGGCCATGCTGCGAGCCAAGCACTCCGGGGAAACCAGTCCAGCGGAAGAGATTCAGCGCCGGGAGACAAAACCGTAGTTGATCTGCACCTCGGTGATTTTCGTGCCGCCGACACCGGCCGACCCGTGCATCACCACGACACGCCCCTCCCCGACGCTCCCGTCACGTCAGTGCGACTTCACACGCCCTAGCGCATCGGGCGGACTAGACGGTATGTAGGTCGGCCTGTTCTGGGCCGAGGCCTCGCTTGCAAGTTGCCGTGGGTTGCCGAGTAGGCGAAGCCTGGATCGGTAGTGCCTACATTTGCAGGAGGCCCCGGTGATATATCAGCGTACGAGTGTCGGATTGGACGTGCATGCACTCTCGGTAGTGGCATGCGCGATTGACGGTCAGACCGGCGACATGTTCAAACAACGATTATGTCCGGATCACGGCGAAATCCTCGCCTGGTTGCGTTCGCTGCCGGGCCCGGTGAAGGTCGTCTACGAGGCTGGACCGACCGGATTCGGCCTGTGCCGATCCCTTAATCATGCAGGTATGGAGTGCGTGGTGGTCGCGCCGTCAAAACTACAGAGACCTGCGGGAGATCGGGTCAAGACCGACGCTCGCGACGCACTGCATCTGGCAAGGTTGCTCCGGCTGGACGAGATCGTCGAGGTCACTGTTCCTTCGGTGGAACAGGAGGCGGCCCGTGATCTGGTCCGTGCCCGTGAGGATGCTCGCGGGGATTTGATGCGATGCCGACATCGTTTGTCGAAACTTCTTCTGCGGCAGGGCATCGTCTATTCCGGTGGTGCGGCGTGGACCGGCGCGCACGACATGTGGCTCCGTGGTCAGAAGTTCGACCAGCCGGCACTGCAGGCGACGTTCGACTCGAACTACGAGGCGATGCTGCTCACGCGAGACCGCCGCGACCGACTGGATACGGCGATCGAAGAGATGGCGGAGAGCAGTCCCTACACGCCAATGGTGCGCCGGCTGGGATGTTTGCGCGGAATTTCGACGTTGACCGGGTTCGGGTTGGCGGTCGAGATCGGCGACTGGCAACGCTTCACAGGGAGCACGATCGGCTCGTACGTCGGGTTGGTGCCGAGTGAATACTCCTCGGGGACATCACGATCGCAGGGATCGATCACCAAGACCGGCAACGGTCACGCGCGACGGTTGTTGGTCGAGGCGGCCTGGCATCACCGCAAGATCTACCGCAATCCTGGGCAGGTCATGCGCACCCGGTGGGAGAAGGCGTCACCGGCAGCGCGTGCGCGTGGCCACGCCGGCAACCACCGCCTGCATCATCGGTGGGAGCAGTTCACCGCTCGTAAGAAGCGTCCGGTGGTCGCCAATGTCGCCGTCGCCCGAGAACTTGCGGGGTGGTGCTGGTCGTTGGCGGTCGTCGACGACCAGCCCTGAGCTAGTGATTCCCCTAGATTTCGGTCGATAGACAATCCAAGGGCGTGATGGCAGCGTGAGGAACGATCTGCGAAAACAACTATGGGCAGCAACAGAATCCGAAATCGGAACCGATTGTGACGCCCGACCCTAGAGCAGCAGCACCGTTCCTGCCGAACAGTCGTCCTGCGGTAGCCAACCCGCGTATATCAGTCTGACCACGAGTCGTGAATATCGACATGTCACCCGCCGTTCTTCATATCCGTCGACCGAAACGGAAACGGCCTCGGGAACTGACGTTCCCGAGGCCGTTTCCACCTGTCCCTTGACAAATTTCTCTACATATCAGTTGTTTCCCCACAGCCCGAAGGTGCATTCGGGCTGCGTCGAGGTTCCCGCGGGTGGAATCGGGCGCGCATCGCGCAGCGCAGGGGTACGTCAAACCAGCAGCGGTACTGACAGCGCCGACGTCGAACGAGAACGAAACTCGAGGACCTGTACCGACCGGTGCCACCACCTCGGTCTACTTCCGACCTCGGCGTCAAGCACCCCCAGTGTGTCGATCGACGCCTGGGATTCGAGGGAACGTGTCCAGCAATGCTCGAGCCGGACCTTGCCCCAAACCTTGCCTGACGTGTGTAACTTCCTGCACCGAAATCGGATACACAGGTCGTATGTTGAACTAACGATCAGAGAGCGACGATTTTGTTTCATCTATCCACGTTCGGACCATCTCGATGACACCGGTCAACGGTGAGGTGTCGGCGGCCATGAAATTCTGCCCGGAGACGGCCACGAAACTGCCCGCTGGCGGACATGAAACCTGCCCGGTGGCGGTCATGGGATCTGCCCGACACGACGTCGTCTGCCTCACCGGCTCCGACGGTTGAGGCCCCTCCTCAGGTGCGATCGGCGGTGCTGAAGCGCCCGTCGCCCTGAGGAGGGACAACTTGAAGTCTGCCGAGGAGATCATGGAAATCCTGGATGCCTACGACCTGACAGGGTCGTTGCGTGATGCCGGCGAGCTGGCCGGATGCTCGCACCACACGGTCAAGCACTACGTGGACCGCCGTGCTGCCGGGGGTGAGCTGGACAAGGCCGTGACTCGGCCGCAGTTGATCGATGAGTACCTGCCCAAGGTCGAGGAGTGGGTCGAGCGGTCCAAGGGCAAGGTCCGTGCCGACAGAGCGCACGAGAAGCTGCTCGCGATGGGCTACAAGGGTTCGGAGCGCACCACCCGTCGTGCGGTCGCATCGGTGAAGAAGTCATACCGGTCAGGACATGTGCGGGTCCACCGGCCCTGGGTCACCGAGCCGGGGATGTGGCTGCAGTACGACTACGGCGACGGACCTGTCGTCGACGGCGTCAAGACGGTTCTGTTCGTGGCGTGGCTGGCGTGGTCGCGGTTCCGGGTCGTGATCGCGCTGCGCGATAAGACCATGCCGTCCGTGTTCGCCGCGCTGGACCAGACCTTCCGCCGGTTGGGTGGGGTGCCGACCTACGTGCTGACCGACAACGAGAAGACCGTCACGACCGAGCACATCGCCGGGATCCCGGTCCGCAACGGACAGCTCGTCACCTTCGCCGAGCACTACTCGGTCGTGGTCCACACCTGTGTGCCGGCGGATCCGGCGTCCAAGGGCGGCACCGAGTCGTCGGTGAAGATCAGCAAGGCCGACCTGGTGCCCAAGGACACCAACCTGCGTGAGGAGTACGCGTCGTTTAGCGAGCTCGAGGAGGCGTGTGAGGCGTTCTGTCAGAAGGTCAACACCCGGGCTCACCGGACCACGAAGCGGCCACCGGTCGAGATGTTGGCCGAAGAGCGGACACGGCTACACCCGGTCCCGACACAGCCGCACACAGTCGCGTTCGGCACCACCCGGGTAGTGCCGGGCAACACGCCGATGGTGATGTTCGAGTCCGGCCAGTACTCGGTGCCACACACCCTGCTCGGCGCCACGGTGTGGGTTCGTGCCCAAGGACTCGGCGACGGCGAGGAGGTCGTCATCGTTCACGTCGGCGAGGACGGACCCGCCGAGGTCGCCCGCCACGCGCGCGCGACGCCGGGCACGCCGAGGATCAACGACGAGCACTTCCCACCGCAGCCGGAAGGTCCGTTGAACCGGCAGCCGCGAGCGAAGAACCCAGCGGAAGCCGAGTTCCTCGACCTGGGCGAGGGCGCCCGCCTGTGGCTGGTCGAGGCCGCTGCGGCGGGCACGCCGCGGATGAGGGTCAAGATGGCCGAAGCCCTCAGCCTGGCCAAGCTGTTCGACCCCGTCGAGGTCGACTGGGCACTCGGCCACGCCGCCGTCCACGGCCGGTTCGCCGAGGCCGATCTGTCCTCGATCCTCGACCACCACGCCCGGCAACCCGCTGTTGGCGAGCACCGTGCCGGCGAAGAACGGTCGCTGACCCAGGGCACCGCCGGATGGGCACGTCTCGGCCAGCACGACAGCCAGCACGACAGCCGCGAGGGGAACGAGGTGACCCGATGACGACCAAGACCACCACACCATCGATGGCGTCCGCGCCGCCGTTGCCGGCCGAGTTGGAGGACCTCTTGCGGCGGCTTCGGCTGCCCCACATCCGTCGCCACGCACCGGAGGTCGTCGCGACCGCGAAGGCCCAACGCTGGGAGCCCGCCGAGGTGCTCAAGGCTCTGTTCGCCGAGGAGGTCGCCGGAAGGGAACGCTCCGCACTGGCCACCCGCAGGGCGGCTGCGGGGTTCCCGACCGGGAAGACGTTCGATGCGTGGCAGCCCGAGGCATCCTCGATCCCGGCACCGACCCAGCAGGCACTCCGCACCCTGGAATGGGTCCACCGTCGGGAAAACCTCGTCGTGTGCGGGCCGTCGGGGACCGGGAAGACGTTCCTACTGGAGGCACTCGGTCACCAAGCCGTCGAGGCCGGGTTGAAGGTCGCCTGGTTCACCCTGGAAGACCTCGGGGTCCTGCTGCGCCGCCATCGTGCCGACGACACGGTGTCCAAGGCCATCGCCCGTGTGCTGCGCGCCGATCTCGTTGTCGTCGACGACATCGGCCTGTTGCCGGTCGCCCAGGATGCCGCCGAGGGGCTCTACCGGCTCGTCGACGCCGCCTACGAGAAGCGGTCGGTCGCGATCAGCTCGAACCTGCACCCGTCCGGGTTCGACGAGCTGATGCCCAAGACGCTGGCGACCGCCACCGTCGACCGGCTACTGCACCACGCCCACGTGTGCCAGACCAGCGGAGACTCCGTGCGACTTACCCAGGCACTCGCCGGCCGAGGGGTGAGTCCCTTGAGCTGAGTGCTCTGGTCGGTGGTGGCCGCAAGCCCACTGGGCAGATCCCATGGCCACCACCGGGCAGTTCTCGTGACCGTCAGCGGGCAGGTCTCACGACCGCCCCTGGGCAGTTCCTACTGTCCCTTGACAGTGAGGACTCCGCGGCGCCGACAACTCCGCAGTGGAGGGACCGAAAGCGGTACTGGTGGCCGTTGGGATTGCTGATCCCGCTGAGCCCGTTTCTGTCCTGGCTGCTTGTCGAGCACCTTCACCTAGGACTGTTCTGGGCCACCGGAGCATGGATTCTGGTGCTCGTCATCCCGATCGTCGACCTGATCGTCGGCCACGACGGTCACAGCCCGCCCGAAGACGCTATCCCAGCTTTGCAGGAAGATCGGTACTACCGGTGGTGCACGTACCTGTATCTCCCGTTGCAGTACGCGGGGTTGGTGTTCGCATGCTGGTGCTGGGTTCATGCCCCGATGGCGACGGGAGAGAAAATCGCTCTCGCGATGACCGTCGGGGTCGTCGCAGGTGTCGGAATCAATGCCGCCCACGAACTCGGCCACAAGAGCGAGCGCGTCGAGCGGTGGTTGGCGAAAATGGTCCTGGCCCAATCGTTGTACGGGCACTTCTACGTCGAGCACAATCACGGTCACCACATCCGGGTGGCGACGCCGCAGGACCCGGCCAGTGCCCGGTTCGGGGAATCGTTTTGGATGTTCCTCCCTCGCAGCGTGGTAGGGGGCCTGCGATCGGGATGGCGGATCGAAACAGCGCGCCTGCGCCGCCGGGGGAAACCGGTATGGAGCGGCGGGAACAACATTGTGCAGGCATGGGCATTCAGCGTCGGCATGTTCGCGATCTTGATCGCGGTGTTCGGATGGCAGATCGTCCCGTGGCTTCTCCTGCAAGCATTCGCGGGGATCTCATTCCTCGAGGCCGCGAACTACCTGGAACATTACGGGCTCCTGCGGGCTCGCCGCGAGGACGGAAGTTTCATCAAGGCCCGCCCCGAAGACAGTTGGAACAGTGATCACCTCGTCTCCAACCTGTTCTTGTATCAACTGCAACGTCACAGTGACCATCACGCGAATCCGCGCCTGCGGTACCAGTCGTTGCGCAGTGCCCCGACCGCGCCACAACTGCCGGCCGGATACGCGGTGATGATCGTCTGCGCCTGGATACCGCCCGTGTGGCGACGCATCATGGATCACCGTGTGCTCGACTACTACGGAGGGGACCTCGACTACGTCAATACGAGGACACGTGCCCAATGAACAACTCTCGTCCAGACCTCGACGGCTGCAAGTGGTGATGAACCCGATAACCGCGGCAGATCAGATCGCCAGTGGCTCATCCACACGAAATGCGACCGTGGGGTGTTGCTTGAACTTGAGCCTCCCTGAAGGTATCGCTCGCTTGACGACGAACCGCCCGGCGGTCACCGCCGTGCAGATCCGGGACTTCATCAACTGCTGGAATCCAACGCACAACCCCGAGAATCTGATCTCGAAGTGCTCTGCGTTCAACACGATTCGGTTACGGTCGATAACGTCCGCCTCGAGCACGTCGATGCAGTGGGCATGACGCGGACAGCAGAACGACGGCACGTACCGAGATCTGCAGGTCGAACACAGCGGTTGCGAGTCGGCTCCCGAATCGCGGGGACGCTGGTAGCGGCTTCAGCCCTCATGCTGATCGTGTCGTGTTCGGCGGGCACCGACCCCGACGGCGCGGATCTGTCCACGACCAGCGATGCCGCCGCGACCACTACCTCAGCACCGGTGTCGTCGTCGACACCTCAGAGCGGTTCTGCGCCGACAGCACTACCCAATGGTGCCGGCGAGTCCGGGCAGCCCGGTCCAGCTACTGCAGTCCCGCCGATCTCACCTGCGCAGCTCACACCGGAGATTCGGTCCGAGCAGGGGCGATGCACCGATCAGATCAACTACGCCGGCGATCCGCGCTCGAACGCCGAAATCAACTCGATCGGAGAATCCACCGGCACCTGCCCACAACCGATCGAAGACGACCGGCGGTGTACCGATCAGATCAACTACGCCGGCGATCCACGCTCGAACGCCGAAATCAACTCGATCGGAGAATCCACCGGCACCTGCCCGCAACCGATCAACTCTGCACCAGCCCCACCTACCCCGTAAAGCTCTAACTGCGCGGCACGGAAAGTGAAAGCGCACCCTGCGCGGTGCAGGCCGGATCGACCCACCGGCAGGAAAGTGAGAAGGCTGTGCAACTCCCCATAACTGTTGTCGAACAACTGCTTCCACCCAACCGCATCCCCAATCGGCACTGGCTGGCCACGGCCGCCCGCACCACGACCATCGTTGTCGCGACGGCTACAGCCACGATGGCGATACTCGCCGGATGCACAACCGCTGACAGTCCAACCGGAGCGGGCACATCGGCGGCACCGCCGGGCATCGACACGTCGATGATGCCCACCACGGGCAATGACGTCGCACCCTCACCTCCACCTGCCACACCCACGACTACCAGCATGACGAATACAGGGACCATCCAAGCAACGAACACCGACAGTGCCGAACCGCGTGAGGGTCTGCATGCGGTCGATCCGGCCGTGCTGTCCGCCGACGGAAACGGAATAACATGGGTATCGCCGTCGGGCAACATCTGGTGCCGCATCTCCGAGGGAGAGTACGGTTCCGGATGCCAAGCCCGAGACGCACCCGTTCCGAACGGAGCAACCTGCGTCAATCCCACCTTCACCGTCGAACAATTGAGCAAGGGCTTCTACCTGCATCCCGACAGCGTCCAGCCCGCGTGCTTCAACCAAGGCGTGTTCACTACCGAACACCCCACCGCCTTGGAGTACGGCCAGTCCGTCACCACCGGCGGATACACCTGCATCTCTCGACGGAGCGGCATGGCATGCACCACGGCAGGCGGCGATCACGGCTTCGAACTATCCACTGAAACAGCATCCTGGTTCTGACCTGCACCGATACCGAGAAAGGCCGCTGTCCAGCGGCCGATCCGCGCTCACCGGACTGCCGAACGCAGTCCAGGAAAACCTGGTCGGACTGACTGCGGGAACCCGATGTGGTCACGTCCTTGCTTTTCCCGTTTGTCGATCATCTGCCAATTCCGGCTGAGCAAAACTTCATGACTACCGCTGCTGACCTCCGCCTTCGACGCTGCCTTTGACTCGGTGGGTGCCGTTCAGCGAGTCTGCTGGATACCGTCATCTCTCGCTGGGACTGTTACCGGCCTCCATCCGATGCCACTGCGGGACAGAGCCTGTCGGTGCACGCCCCTACAGTCGGCTCGGGTAACAGTCCGGATCGAGTGTCAGGAGCAGGCGATGACGTACGTCAACGATGCTCCATCGCCGCTGCCCGGCATGCCCGACAACATCCCCGCGCCACCGGCGTTCCAGATGACGTTGATCGGGCAGCCGCAGCCTGTACGCATTCCCGAGCGCCAGTGGCGGTCTTGGCTCGACGATCCTGCCGTCGTTTGTCGGTTCGAGTCCAAGCGTTACCGCCGGCGAGAGCAGTGCTGGCCGTGGATCGGCGGGGTGTCCTCGACCGGGCATGGTTCGTTTCGGGCGGCGAGCCTGCCCGGGCCGTCGCGGCGCGGGACCGTGCCGGCGCACTTGTTCGCCTACCAGCTCGAATACGGCGTCATTGCGAGGTTGGGCTGGTCCAACACCGACGACGCGGTGCTGTGTCATCAATGCGACTTCGCCGGCTGCACCAACCCGGCACACATGCGGTTGGGAACCAATCGCAGCAACCGCAGCGAATACGAGCTTCGGCGACGCAACATCGCCAGCCCTCTCGCCGACGTTCGAGGACCCGCAGGACGCACTCGCGCCATCGCCGCCGCGATCCGTATGGGGATCGAGCAGAACGTGGACGTCGCCACGGTCGAAGAGCGCATAGCTGCGGCCGAAGCTGCAGGACGTCCGCTCTCACTCTGGTAGCGACTGCCGCG